>JBFMCV010000007.1 GCA_040754335.1 Thermodesulfobacteriota bacterium
ACTAATCTGAACTCCCGGTTTTAAAACCTTAGGATGACACGAGTATCTCTCCGCTCCCGTATTATAGCTTCTTGATATTTTATACAATTTAATCCGTTGTTTTTAAGATACAAGATACAAGGATGACTACAAGTGGATTCCCGATCGGTGTCGGGAATGACAGAAAAGATGAGATTGCCGCGGTCACGGTATTCACCCGGCATGGCACCGGATAACTTTCTTCGTTGCAATCAGCCAACAGCGACCGGTTCTTGTATTTTGGCTTCTTTCGTGACGGTGCAGAGAGAAAATAAGGTCCTCGTACTCAACCATCAGAGACCAATTCTTCACTTGCTCAGAATTGTTGTTCAGAACCGTTCCCTCGCAAAGACAATAATATGCCATTCGACAAGCTTCCGGCTACGTCGAGACTTCGACGGACGAGCATCCGACTTCGCCCTTCAGGTTACGACGGACAGGGGGACAGACGGGGATTGAATGATTTAAAATCCACCCTAACCCTCCTTTACAAAGGAGGGAATTAAAGGAATCGCGGCTGGAAGCCGCTCCTACAGCCAGGATGCAAGATACAGGATTAAAGAAGTGGATTCCTGATCGGTTCCTGCCCTGAACCATGTCCCGTACTTGATACGAGATCAATTCAGGGTCGGGAATGACAAAAAAGAAAATCCTCCATAACCTATTTTGGCTTAGGCAACGACGACGCGGAAGATAATTTACTCATCCGCCTTTGTTGGTATGGCGTCCGGTTCTTGCACACGCTCAGAACCGTTCTTTTTCTAAGGAGGGAATTAACTGCGAACGGCGAGATTGCCGCGCTGCTTCGCAGCTCGCAAAGACAAGAATAAAGAGGCACACCCCCCACCCTTACCCTCCCCCTCCCATGAGGGGGAGGGAATTTATATAAGAACACGGCCCGCATTCGGTGTGAATGCGGGCCGCGTATATTTATCTATTATTGTGGGTATGAAAAAAGGAAATGCTCGGCTAATTCAATCCGGATTTGGCGGCGTCGACGACGGCCTTGAAGCTCTCGGGCTCCCTTATGGCCATCTCCGACAGGGTCTTTCTGTCGAGCTCGATGCCGGCCTTCTTTAGCGAGCCCATGAAGGCGCTGTATGAAAGACCGTAAGGCCTTACGGCTGCGTTGATCCTGGTGATCCAGAGTTTCCTGAAGTCCCTCTTCTTGAGCCGCCTGTGCCTGAAGGCATACGCCATGGCGCGGATTACAGTCTCCTTCGCCCTCCTGATGTTGCTCTTCCTCCGTCCCCAGAACCCCTTCGCGAGCTTAAGGACTCTCTTTCTCCTCTTTCTCGAAGCTACCCCTCTTTTTATTCTCATCTTTATCTCCCGTCTTTTATACAGTCAGCCGGTTCGACCCGGACTTGCTATAACGATATCTTATTTATAAGGGATATAGGACCTGATCCTCCTGGCCTCTGCTCCCTCT
This sequence comes from Thermodesulfobacteriota bacterium, assembly GCA_040754335.1. Lineage (NCBI taxonomy): Bacteria > Pseudomonadati > Thermodesulfobacteriota > Thermodesulfobacteriota bacterium. The sequence continues at coordinate 1,451 of JBFMCV010000007.1, forward strand.
TCGATCTTGGCTGAGCCGAGCCTCCTCATTCGCTTCCTGCCCTTCTTCGCATTTGAATGACTCTTGCCGCCGCTCGACCTCTTTATCTTGCCGCTTCCGGTTACACTGAACCTCTTGGCGGCGCTCCTGTTCGTCTTAACCTTCTGTTTTGGCATTTTCCCTCCCGGCTTGCGTACTTTTCTTGGGCGATATGACCATAATGAGGTTTTTCCCCTCGAGCTTGGGCGGCATGTCTACGCCGCCGATATCGGACACCCTCTCGATTATCCTGTTAGCGAGCACCCTTCCCAGCTCGGGATGGACAATTTCCCTGCCCCTGAAAAATATCCTTATCTTCGTTTTGTTATCGTCCTCTAAAAACTCCCTGATTCGGTTTATCTTGACGTCGAGGTCGTGATCGCCTATATTGGGGCGGAATTTCAATTCCTTGATCGTCTGCGTTTTCTGTCTCTTTGCGGTCGCCTGCTTTTTGAGCTCGTATTTGTACTTCCCGTAATCCATCAGCCTGCATACCGGCGGATTCGCGTTCGGAGCGACCTCGACCAGGTCGACGCCCCTTTCTTCAGACATCTGGAGCGCTTCCCGGATCGGAACCACGCCAAGCTGCTCCCCGGTATCGGAAATCAATCTGACTTCCCGCGCTTTAATCCTCTGATTAATCCGGACTTCAGCCTCTTTTGCTTTAAACCCTTTAGCTATTGCCGTTCAACCTCCCTCCATGTCTCGGGATCAAGCTCAACCGCTATGCTGTGAAGAAACTCTTCTATCGTCATCGGAGGCAGGTTCTTTCCCCCGAGCTTCCTCGGGGCCACTGTCCCGGATTCCGCCTCGTTTTTTCCGACTACCAGGAGATACGGAATCTTCGCGAGCTGCGCCTCTCTGACCTTGAGTCCCAGTTTTTCGTTCCTCTTATCGTTCTCGACCCTTATCCTGCTCGCCCGGAGCTTCCGGTTAAGCTCGTCCGCATAAGCCGACTGCTCGTCGCCTACAGTAGCAATACGCACCTGCACGGGACTAAGCCAGAGCGGGAAAGCCCCACCGTAATGCTCTATCAACACTCCGAAAAACCTTTCCATAGAACCGAAGATAGCGCGGTGGATCATAATGGGCTGATGACGCGCGTTATCTTCCCCGACGTAGGTCATATCGAACCTTTCGGGAAGGTTAAAATCTACCTGAACTGTCGAGCACTGCCAAGCTCTGCCTAAAACGTCCTTGATCTTGAGGTCTATCTTGGGCCCGTAGAAAGCCCCCCCGCCCTCGTCGACCTCGTATTTGAGACCTTTCTTGTCGAGAGAGCGCCTGAGGGCTTCGGTAGCCCTGTCCCAGCCTTCAATATTGCCGACGTATTTCTCGGGCCTGGTAGAAAGGAACACCTCGTAATCGTCGAAGCCGAACGTCTTGAGAAAAAGTATAGTCAGGTCGAGGACGCCCAGGACCTCGTCCTCCATCTGGTCGGGCCTGCAGAATATGTGGGCGTCGTCCTGGGAAAAACCCCTCACCCTCATGAGCCCGTGGAGCACTCCCGAGCGCTCGTAGCGGTAGACGGTCCCTATCTCGGCCCATCTGAGCGGAAGGTCCCTGTAGCTCCTTATCCCCGTTTTATAGATCATGATATGAAAAGGGCAGTTCATCGGCTTTATCTGGAACTCGGTATTCTCAACCTCCATGCGGGGATACATGTTCTCGTTATAGAACTCGAGGTGTCCGCTAGTCTTCCAGAGGTCGATTTTGGCTATGTGCGGGGTGTAGAGGAGCTCGTAGTCGTAGCGCTCGTGCTGGTCGCGCCAGAAGTCCTCGATGACGCGTCTTATGCGGGAGCCCTTGGGATGCCAGAGCACGAGCCCTGCCCCGGTTTCTTCCTGTATGGAGAAAAGGTCGAGCTCCTTGCCGACCTTTCTGTGGTCGCGCTTCCGGGCCTCCTCGAGCTTGTCGAGATATTCCTTGAGCGCCTTTCTGTCCCAGAAAGCGGTGCCGTAAATACGCTGGAGCATGGGGTTCTTCTCGTCCCCGCGCCAGTATGCCCCAGCGATGCTGAGGAGCTTGAACGCCTTGACGTAATCGGTCGAAGGCGCGTGGGGGCCACGGCAGAGGTCGTGCCAGCCGCCCTGCTCGTATATCGTTATCTGCTGGTCGGGAGGGAGGTCGTTCACTATCTCGACCTTGTATTTCTCTCCCTCCGACCTGAATATGTCGATCGCTTTTTCCCTGGATACTTTTTTCCTCACGAGGGGCTTTTTCTGCTCGACTATCTCCCTCATCTTCTCCTCGATCTTCTCGAGGTCTTCGGGAGTGAAGCCTTTAGGGTACTCGAAATCGTAGTAGAACCCGTTCTCTATCACCGGGCCGATCGTGACCTTCGCCTCGGGGAAGAGGGACTGAACGGCTTCGGCCATAACGTGAGCCGCCGTGTGCCTTATGAGCGTGAGGCCTTCCTCGGAGCCTGCTTTTACGGGCTCAAGCTCGGAATCGGAATATATCTCGTGCCAGAAGTCGACGAGCGTGCCGTTTACCCTGGCGCCTATGGCACCGTTCCGGATTCCGATAGTCTCAATGATTTCCCCAACGGTCGTGCCTTCGGGAAAGGTTCTTTCCGCCCCGTCGGGAAGGTTTATGTGCACTTCTTTCATATATTCCGGTTACACATGGTGAGCACGGCAGGATTTGAACCTGCGACCTCTTGCGTGTCAAGCAAGCGCTCTCCCCCTGAGCTACGCGCTCGAAAAATTATCAGAACCCTTAATTTTCTTACATAAAATAATAGCTGTCAAGATTCAGGACTGCCATTCTCCTTATTAACCGTTAAAATTTACTCGAAAAAGCGCCTATAAACTTTCCCGTTCGTTTACACCTATGACGGAGGCCCGGCAAGGTTTATCCCGCGAATCCCTGAAGCCTGTTAGGTCAATTCCTCGACCTTCCTGCAGAGCCTGACGAACGGATGGATCTTCTTGACCTCGATCAGTTCATTGAATTCCGGCAGGAACGGCTTTTTCTTCCATTCGAAGTAGCTATTGTACAATGCTTCGTCGCTTGAGACCTCGAGAATATAACGTGCGAGGGACTCGGGGTCAGCCCAATCGGCGGTGTTGATAAAGCAGTTCTCACCCGGAGCGTAATCGGAGATATTGGGAGCGCCCAAGTAAACGGGCACTGAGCCCATGATCAACGGGTCGTAGAATTTCTCGGTCACATAGTCGGGCGCGATTGCGTTCTCAAAGGCTATCGTAAACTTATACCCGGAAATCGTATCCAATTTGAACCGGTGCCCGTAGTCGTCCCGGGACGGCATGTTCGGAATCATACGCCCGTAGGAATGGACATCGAGAACCTTCATCATCCTTATCAGATACTGGAGCCTCCCGCTTTTGTTAACATGGCTCGATATGAAGGCGTTCACGATTTTCCCCGGCTCCTTTTCCGGGACTGGCTTACGTGCATGCTCCGTGAAGTCAGGCGGAACGTACGGGGAAAGAATATCCGCTCCACTGCGATGGGACATGGTCAAATCGAAGCGGCTCATAAAACCGGGATCGTTCAAGTGAGGGTAATGAGCTTCGCATTCCACATACCAGGCGACCCAGACCTGTCCGTTCTTTTTACTGATCCCGCCGTCCGTAAACAGGGCAGGCGGGAGCGTAGGCAGATGGAATACTACCGCGGCAGCCTCGTCCATGAGACTCCTGTCCATGGTAATGGCGTATCCCTCCGGAAGCTCGTTCTCCGGGTAAACGAGGGGATCATGCCACATACGATTGTAAAAGAGTATTATTTTCCGGTCCATCCGCCAAAGCCCGCGTTTTAGTGATTATTCTATGATATTCACGGTTCTGTGTCTATGCACTCTCGCAGGGGAGAGGGGATGAAAGATGAAAAGCGAGATTCCTGCGGCTCCGGCTTCGTAATTAAACTACGCCGGGACAAGCTGCATGAAAGGACTTAAGCTTTCTACTTTTGAGAGATCAAAAGTAGCAAAAATCTTTTGGGGACTACGGGAAGTTTGCTAAAAATCTTGTGTTTAAGCGAAAATCTTTCGAATGGGAGGCTGAAAGATTTTTACGCTTAAACACGCGATTTTCTTGACGCAAATCCCGTAATGTCCCTGTTGCCCGCTGTTTTCACAGCGGGCAATATTGGTGTCGCGCAGGCGATGTGTCAGCAGGAAATATCGGAGCCAAGAAAATTACATGCTAGCATTCAGGAGAGAGCAATCGATTTATTTGGCTTCAAGGTATTATCCCGGGAGCATGAGCATTTATGTATTCATCCAAATACAACTCTTGCTCGAAACCGTTACTCGATCGGAATTGTTTTTGAATGTCGGGAAAGGATTTCTTAGTTGATTGAACACTAGGGTAACCCCACCCACCCGAACCCTCCCCCACTTAAAAAGGGGGGAGGGAAATAATAAAGCTGATGGCGAACATAGGGGGTGCGGTGTCGGCTCGATTTCATTGATATAACAGTCAAGTCTTGGTAACATTACCGGGTGGCCGTTGGGGCGTCGTCTAACGGTAGGACTCAGGCCTTTGGAGCCTGCTGTGGTGGTTCGAGTCCACCCGCCCCAGCCAGTGAAGCGGAATTGCTCCATATTTCATTCTCACAGTGAACTCAGATGACATCCGGAAATACAGATAAATTGAACCCGTCCCAGGCGGAAGCCGTCACTCACGCTGGCGGGCCCGTGCTCGTGCTCGCAGGCGCGGGTTCGGGGAAGACGAGGATAATCACGGAGAGGATCGCCTATTTAATAAGGGAAAGAGGCGAGAACCCTTCGAATATACTTGCCGTCACTTTCACGAACAAAGCGGCGAACGAGATGAAGGAAAGGCTCAACCGCCTTATCGGGCCAGCCGTGAAGGGCATCTGGTTAGGCACGTTCCACTCGATCTGTCTCAGGATACTGAAGCGGGAGATAAAACATCTCGACGGGTTCAGGCAGGACTTCATCATTTACGACGACGGCGACCAGCTGAAGCTGATCAAGGCCTGCATGGAGCGGCTCAACATCGGCGAGAAAGAGCTCGACCCGAAGTCGGTGAGGTCGAAGATAGACAGGGCGAAGAACAGAGGGCTCGACCCGGACGAGGCCGGGAGGGAAGCCTACGACGAGAGGATCTCGAAAATCTACGGCCTTTACGAAGAGGAGCTCAGGAAGCTGAACGCGGTCGATTTCGGGGACCTCCTCTATTTAACCGTAAGGCTCTTTAAGGAAAAACCGGACGTCCTGCGCCATTACCAGGAAACGTTCCGCCACATACTCGTCGACGAATACCAGGATACGAACCAGATGCAGTACAAGCTGGTCGAGCTCCTTTCGAGGAAACACAGGAACATATTCGTCGTGGGGGACGACAACCAGTCGATCTACGGCTGGCGGGGGGCGGATATAACGAACATACTCAACTTCGAGAGGGATTTCCCTGATTCCAGGATTATTAAGCTCGAAAAGAACTACAGGTCGACAAAGACAATACTCAACGCCGCCAACGGGCTCATACGGAAGAACGCGAACAGGCACGACAAGAACCTCTGGACGGACAACCCGGAAGGGGAGAAGCTCCGGCACTATGCGGCTTACGACGACAGGGACGAGGCGAGATACGTCGTAGCGGAGATCGAGTCTCTGGTGAGGAATCGCGGACGCTCGTACAGGGACGCGGCGGTCCTATACAGGACAAACAACCAGTCGAGGACCATAGAGGACGAGCTCGTGAGGAAGGGTATCCCTTACGTGATAGTCGGGGGGATCGGGTTTTACGAGAGGGCCGAGATAAAGGACGTCATGGCGTATCTCAGGGTTATTGCGAACCCGCTCGACGACCTGAGCCTGAGACGTATCGTCAACGTCCCCCCGCGCGGGATCGGGAAAGGGACGGTGGAGAGACTGGACGAGCTCTCGAAAAGCAAGGGCATATCCCTCATGGATGCAATGCGGAAGGCGCTCGACGATAACCTGCTGCCCGCGAGGGCTGCCCTTAGCCTGGGCAAGTTCCTCCGCATGATGGAACGGCTCATCGGGTACGGCGAGAAGTACGAGATAGGTAAGCTCCTCGACCTGGTGCTGCAAGAGACGGGATACCTGGACTTGCTCGAAAGGGAAGAGGAGAGGAGGGAGAACGTCGGCGAGATACTTAACCTCGCCGCGGAATTCGAGAAGGAGTCGGGTAAGGCCTTCCTCCGCGACTTCCTCGATACCCTCACGCTAGCGAGCGACGTCGACAGCTACGACGAGAAAGACGACCGCGTCGCGCTCATGACGCTCCACTCGGCGAAGGGGCTCGAGTTCCCGTTCGCGTTCATAATCGGGCTCGAAGAGAACCTCATACCGCATTTCAATTCCGCGAAGGAAGGACAGGTGGAGGAAGAGCGGAGGCTATTTTACGTGGGGCTCACGAGGGCGAAGGAGAAGGTACACCTCACGAGCGCGGCGAGGAGGAGGGTGTTCGGGAAGGAGGAGAGACCCGCGCCTTCGAGGTTCCTGAGCGACCTGCCCAAAGAGCTCGTCGAATGGAATTACTCCTACGTCGCTTCGTACGGAGATTATTCCGGGCGCGAGTATGATACGGACAAGAGAGAACGCACCGCGTTACCGAAAAAGAACCCTGGCGCAGAGAACGGGAGCAGGTATAAGGTGGGGCAGAGGATAGAGCACCCGTCTTTCGGGCAGGGGACGATAAAGAGGGTGGAGGGGACTGGGGATGATGCGAAAGTTACAGTATCGTTCCAGCGGTACGGGATCAAGAAGATTATTGCGAGTTATCTGGAGGGGTAGCTGAGCATGTTGCCGCGGGATGCAGCTACTGCGGACATGAGAAAGGATAAAGGATGAGATTCTGAATATTATGGTTTGTTTAACAAATTTGCTGTGAATAATTCCGTTTTTGGATTCGGCCATGAACGTCCGTTTCTTGCTGGTTTGGCTTCTGTTGCTACAGTACGGAGAAATATTGGGTTCGAGCACTCAACCACTAGAGACCAATTCCTCACTTGCTCGGAATTGTTGCTCAGAAACGCAGTTCAGAATGACAATAAAGAAAGAATAAAAACAAATCCACCCTAGCCCTCCTTTACGAAAGGAGGGAATAAATAGAAAAAAACAGAAGATAGATTTATCGCTATTAGAATTTGATAAAGCGACGTCACAAGTATTAATTAACATCGTGTTTCATAAGCAGAGGCGTCCAGTTCTTGCACTAGTTCAGAACTGTGGCTCGAAATGACAAAGTAGGGTTGGTCGTCGGATAATCGTAGCTGGTAGCCGCTCCTACAGATGGATGCAGGACGAGATTTACGCACAGAGAATTAGGAAGAGTGAGAAGACCGTTGTATATTTACCGCAAGGTTATATGAAGCACAGGAAGAATAAGATAAAGCGGCAGCACAGCATAATCAAAGGGCTCGGGAGCTTTCTCGAAACTTATGTCTCGCCTCTCGAGCACGTGGAGTCGATAATCCCCGGAGAGATAAAGGTAGGCAAAAAACCGGGAGAGAACCTCAAAGTCCGATACAAGTACAGCACCGTCAGCGGGGCGAAGCTGATAGCGAGGAGCGGGACTTCGGTGCAGGAGGTATTCGTCGTGACGAGCGACCCGGAGGGGCTCAAAGAGGTAATCGAAGACGCGCAGGAGGACTGAGCGTCAGACAAGCCTGAGGCAGTTCCTTCCAAGAAGATTCTCGACGTCCTGTATAAAATCGTCCCTGACATCCACCCTCACGTCGCCAACCTCTATGACGGCCTCACCGTCGTCTGTGGCTATGTGTATGTGGATGAGTGAATCGCCGGGGTAGCTCGTGAATATTTCCCTCAAATGGATGAAGCTGTCCCTGCCGGACTTTTCGCTGCCGAGACTGATGTGGACAGTGGAGCCGTTCCGGAGCGCCTTAATAGGCAGTATATCCGTAGCCCTCATCTTTACCCTGTCCTCGCCGGGCTCGAGTACGCCCTTCACTATGACGGGCTCTATCTTGTCCTCGAGCAGCGGGAGCGATTTCCTCAAGAGGTCGTTGAATATGACTACCTCGACAGAGCCTTTGAGATCCTCGAGCACCATGTTGCCGAATATGCCCGAGCCGCTCTTGGTATGTTTCACGGTGAGAGAGCGGACAATGCCCGCGACGGAAACGTCGCGCCTCTCCTTGAGCTCGGCAAGGGCCTCAGTATCGGTGTTTTCCATCGACCTCGTAATTTCGGACGCGTATTTCGACATCGGGTGGCTCGTGACGTAGAAACCCAGCACATCCATCTCGTTTCTCAGCACCTCCTTCTCGTCCCACTCCTCCGTTTCCGCCAGACGCGGCAGTGAAACCGAGTCGTTCATGGCGAAGAGGGAATGCTGGCCTTCGACGGAGCTCTTCTGCTTGAGCGACGTGTAGTTGAGGAGCGTATCGAGTGACTCCATCAGCGTCGCCCTGTCTACGGAGAGGGAATCGAAGGCGCCGCTCTTGACTAGGCTCTCGAAGGTCCTCCTGTTGAGCTTCCTCGCCTCGACGTGCTCGCAGAAATCGAAGATCGAATCAAACTTCCCGTTCTCCCGCCTGGCCTTTATAATCGCCTCGACCGTCCCCTCGCCTACGTTCTTTATCGCCGAGAGGCCGAACCTGATGGTGCCTTTCGATGCGGTGAAGCCCGCCAGGCTCTCGTTCACGTCGGGCGCGAGCACGGGAATCCCCATCTGCTTGCACTCGGTGATGCTCGATATGACTTTATCGGTGTTGCTCGCTTCCACAGACATGAGCGCCGCCATGAATTCGGCCGGGTAGTGGGTTTTCAAATAAGCGGTCTGATACGTGATCAGCGCGTAGGCGGCGCTGTGGCTCTTGTTGAAAGAGTACTCGGCGAACTTCTCCATGGCGTCGAATATCTCTTTGGCTTTTTTATCCTTTATGCCCTTTTGTTTCGCGCCTTCGAGGAACCTGTCCCTCTGGGCTTTCATCTCCTCGGGTTTTTTCTTGCCCATCGCGCGCCTGAGAAGGTCCGCCTCGCCGAGGCTGTAATCGGCGACGACGCTCGCTATGCTCATTATCTGCTCCTGGTACACGAAGAGCCCGTACGTGTCGCGGAGGATGTCCTGGAGCTCGGGGAGCGGGTACTGAATCTTGCGCTTTCCATGCTTGCGCTCTATGTATTCGTCGACCATGCCGCTGTCGAGCGGGCCGGGCCTGTAAAGCGCGAGAACGGCTATTATGTCCTCGAACCCGGTGGGCTGAAGGTTTATCATCAGCTCTTTCATGCCCGACGATTCTATCTGGAATATGCCGCGCGTCCTGCCGCTCGAAAGGAGAGCGTAGACTTCAGGGTCGTCGAGGGGGATTTTATTAATGTCGAGATCGAACTCCTCTCCGTTCCCGTGGTTCTCCTTGATAAGCTCGAGCGCCTTGTTTATCACAGTGAGGGTCTTGAGTCCCAGGAAATCGAACTTGACGAAGCCCAGCTCTTCTATCGAGTTCATGTCGAACTGCGTGACGATTTCATTCCTCGAGCCTTTGCAGAGCGGGATGTGGTCCGCGAGCGGCTCGTTCGCAATCACGATGCCCGCCGCATGGGTTGATGAGTGCCTGACCATGTCCTCGAGCGGTCTGGCGAGCTCTATCATCTCCTTGAGCGCGGGGGAGTCCTCTATGAGCTTCTTGAGCTCGGCGACGCTCTCGATCGCCTTGTCTATGCTGAACACTTTTCCCCTGAAGGACGGTATAAGCTTGGTAACCCTGTCGACGTCCGCGTACGGGATGCCCATGACCCTGCCGACGTCCTTCACCACGGCCTTCGCGGACATGGTGCCGAAAGTGCCTATCTGCGCGACCTTGTCGGCCCCGTATTTTTCCGTGACGTATCTTATTACCTCGTCTCTGCCCTCCCCGCAGAAGTCTATGTCTATATCGGGCATGCTGACGCGCTCGGGGTTGAGGAACCTCTCGAAGATAAGGTTATAAGGGATGGGGTCGATCTCCGTGATACCCAGCGCGTATGCGACGAGGCTCCCCGCCGCGCTGCCCCTTCCGGGGCCTACGGGAATGCCGTTTGACTTAGCGTAGTTTATGAAATCCGCGACGACGAGGAAGTAGCCCGAGAAACCCATCTTCTGGATAATCTCGATCTCGCTCTCGAGCCTGTTCTTATAGTCCTCATGTTTTTCGGAGGGGATCGCGTTCTCTTTAAGCCTCCCCTCGAGCTTTTCCCTGGCGAGCTCCGCAAGGTACTCGTCGAGCGATTTGCCCCCTTCCGCTTCAAATACGGGCAGCTTGTAGCCGTTCCTCTCGAACTCGAAATTGCACCTCTTGGCAATCTCGGACGTCATCCTTATCGCGTCCTCGAACCCTTCGAGGTCTTTCATCATCTCGCCTTCGGGCTTGAGATAATACTGGTCGCCCTGGAACCTGAATCTGTTCTCGTCATTGAGCGACGACCCAGTTTGTATGCAGAGGAGCGCGTCGTGGGGGCGGGAGTCCTCGCGTCTGAGGAAATGACAGTCGTTCGTTGCCACGATCGGGATGCCGAGCTTCTCTCCTATCTCCCTTACCTTTTTGTTGACCCTCTTCTGTTCCGGAAGACCGGTAGCCTGAACCTCGAGGTAGTACCTGTCTCCGAACATTTCCCTGTACATAGCGGCGACATTCAAAGCCGCTTTCATGTCCTTATTGAATATCGCCTTGGCGAGCTCGCTGTTGAGGCACCCGCTCAATACGATGAGCCCCTCGTTGTGCGCGCTGAGGAGCTCGTGGTCGACCCTGGGCCTCCTGTAAAACCCGTCGAAGTAGGCCTTCGTCACGAGCCTCGAAAGGTTCTGATACCCGGTCCTGTTCATGGACAAGACTGTCAGGTGATGGGTCTTGCCTTCGGACGGGTTATCGGGGTTGATTTTTGGGGTAACGTAAAGCTCGCATCCTATGATGGGCTTTATACCCGATTCTTTCGCTTTTTTGTAAAATTCGTACGCGCCGAAGAGGTTGCCGTGGTCTGTCAGAGCGACGGCATCCATACCGAATTCCTTTGCGAGGGGGAAGAGATCCTCGAACTTTATAGCGCCGTCTAGCAGTGAATATTGGGAATGGAGGTGAAGATGGACGAATCCGTCTGACATCGATTTTTATTATATCCGTGAAGACTCGCGCAGTTCAAGAGTTTATAAAACATCATTTGTTTCATGCGGGTTACATGAGCCGAAAATCAATCGATATCTTGATTGAAATTATGGGGAGCGTATATTGAAAAGAATCAGCAGAAAAGTATATTAACCGCTGTTTATCAAACAACGTATTAAACGATTCCCGTTAGTTATGTTATCCTAATCTGCTCAATAAGTATAATACTTTAGTATTACCGGATAACTGATAGAGTTATATCCGTATCTCTTTTGAGAGCAAGGAGGCTTTACACATAATGCACGATATTTTAGCAGTGTTGAATACTATCCCGAGCCCGTATTCGGATCTCGTAGCCGTAGGCGTACTATTTTTAGCGCTCGTGCTCTTATCGCTCGTAATCGCATTTCTTTTCGAACAGAAACCGAAAAAGGAAGCCGTAAAACCCGAAGCGGAAAAGCCCGCCGAGATCGAGGCTGAGAAGCCGCAGCAGATCCAGGCTCCCGACCTCGAGGTGTTTAAAGCGCCTCCTTCCCTGGAGACGACTCCCTCGGCGTTCGAAGCACCGGCAGAGCCCGTGGAAATAAAGCAGATGCGGGAGCCTGAAAAAACGATTCCCGAAGTTGTAATCACCGAAGAAGCAGCGGAGGTAGAAACCTTCGAGGAGCCCGAAGCCGAAGTAGAAACAGAAGTAACCGCCGCGGAAGCGGCTATCGAAGAAGCGCCCGTCGAAGAGCCCGAGGAGACGAAGGAAGGGCTTTTCGCGAGGTTGAGAAAGGGCCTCTCCAAAACACATACGGGGCTCTTCGGAAGGCTCGGAGAGGTGCTGTCCAAAAAAGAGATAGACGAAAGCGTATGGGACGATTTCGAGGAAACGCTCATCATGGCGGATATAGGCGTCGGGACGACGATGAAGCTCAGGGAGAGGATAGGGGCGAGTCTTCAGAAAAGATCGCTCCGAGACGCGGACGCCGTGACCGGAGCGCTCAAGGAAGAGATACTGAATATACTGAAAAAAGCGGAGGGAAGCCCGATACGCGTGACCGCTAAGCCCTGCGTGATAATGATCGCCGGGGTGAACGGGGTCGGAAAAACGACAACTATAGGGAAGCTCGCGAACAGGCTCAAAAAGGAGGACCTGAGCGTGATGGTCGCGGCCGGCGATACGTTCAGGGCAGCCGCAACCGAGCAGCTCGAAATCTGGTCGAAGCGTGTCGGCTCCGACTTTATCAAGGGGCCGGGCGGGGCTGACCCTTCAGCAGTGGCGTTCGACGCCGTGAAAGCGGCCTCGGCCCGAGGGACAGACGTGCTCATCATAGACACCGCCGGGAGGCTCCACACGAAAGGGAACCTCATGGACGAGATAAAGAAAATGAAGAGGGTGATCTCGCGCGAGCTCGCCGAGGCGCCTCACGAGACGCTCCTCGTGCTGGACGCTACGACGGGACAGAACGCCATACAGCAGGCGAAGATGTTCAACGAAGCTCTCGATATTACGGGCATTGTGCTCACGAAGCTCGACGGCACCGCCAAGGGCGGGGTGATAGTGGCGATAGCCGACGAGCTCAATATCCCGGTCAAATACATAGGTATAGGAGAGAGCCTGTCGGACCTCCGTGAATTCAACGCGGAGGAATTCGTCGAAGCCCTCTTTTATTCGGGCGAGGAAACGCTCCATTGACAAACCCCGCCGCTATATAATATGAATCAGTAAGCGTAACAGGCATGAAGAAGGAACCGCACGAAAAATACATGTCTCTGGCAATTAGCCTCGCGAAGAGGGCGGAGGGCATGACGAGTCCCAACCCTCTGGTGGGGGCAGTGCTCGTGAATAAAGGGGAGATCATAGGGAAGGGGTACCACAGGAAGGCGGGGCTCCCGCACGCCGAGATAGAGGCATTCATCGACGCCGAGAGGAAAGGACAGGCCGTGAGGGGCTCCACGCTATACGTATCGCTCGAGCCCTGCTGCCACAGGGAGAAGAAAACGCCGCCCTGCACGGACGCGATAATAGAAAAGGGCGTGAGGGAGGCAGTCATCGGCGCGCTCGACCCTAACCCAAGGGTGAGCGGAAAAGGGGTAAAAACGCTCATCGACGCGGGCATCCGCGTGAGCTCGGGCATACTCGCGGAAAAAGCCGGGGAGATTAACGAGGCGTTCAACAAATACATAACAACAGGCACTCCGTTAGTAACGCTCAAGCTCGCTGCCACGCTCGACGGGAAGATCGCAACGCACACGGGCGATTCCAAATGGATCGGAAGCGAGACGCAGAGAAAGCTAGGGCACAGATTAAGGAACCTCGCCGACGCCGTAATGGTCGGCACGGGAACCATACTCAAGGACAACCCCAAGTTAAACGTAAGGCTCTCGAAACGGGCGGGAAAACAGCCTGTGCCCGTCGTCCTCGACATGAAGCTGAAGACGCCCGTAAAATCGAACATTTTTTCCGCGCACGAAAACGTGATTATAGTTACGGGGAATACGCACGACCCCGCGAAAAGGAAAAAGCTCGAAGAAGCCGGAGCAAAGATTATCGAAGTGGGGTCGGATAAGGACGGGCACCTCGACCTGAGAGAGGCCGCCCAGGTGCTCGGGAAGAACGAAATAACGAGCCTCCTCATAGAAGGGGGTAGCGCGACCGCTGCTCTCGCGCTAAAGAGCGGTATCGTGGACAAGGTCGTGTTTTTCTATGCGCCCAGGATATTGGGGGCAGAGGGGCTGAGCATGATCGGAAAGCTGGGCATATCCCGAATAAGCGGTTCGCTCAATATAGAAAGGGTAAAAATTACGAAGCTCGGCGATGAATTCATGGCCGAAGGGTACGTATCCAAATAATAAACAATTAGAAATGTTATGATAACACCCGACAATGGCCGGTCAGACTAAAGAAAGAGCGGGACTTTTCGGCGGAACATTCGACCCCGTGCACCTGGGACACCTGCGCGCGGCGGAAGAGATAAGGGAGATGCTCTCTCTAGACAAGGTGTGCTTCATTCCAGCGGCGGTGGCTCCGCATAAAAAGACCGCACACTCCGCCCCGCCGTCGCACAGGCTCGAAATGCTGAAGCTGGCCGTCTCCGACAACCCCTGCTTCGAGGTAAGCGACTACGAGCTAGGCAAGGATACACCGTCGTATACCGTCGAGACACTGAGACATCTGAAAAAAACAAATCCGGGGTCGGAGTACTACTTTATGGTCGGAAACGAGCTCTTCAGGGAGATAGAGACGTGGAGGGAATGGAGAGAGCTGTTCAAGCTCTCTAATTTCGCGGTGATTACGAGACCGGGTTATCCGGACACGGACGAGGCGAAACTCCCGCTTGCCCTCGAAAACGATTTTAGTTATTATAAAATAGAAGACAACGTGATATATTACAAAGATAACAACTCCGGATTAATCGCTTTTTCCAAGATAAAAGGACTTGAGATATCCTCCACTGAAATCAGGCGTTTCGTGAAGTCGGGGAGGTCGATCAAGTACCTCGTCCCTCCATCAGTCGAAGAGTACATACTGCGGAATAACATATACCGCAGGGAGGGTTCCCTATAAACTCCAAGAATAAGGCTCTCCTTATGGCTAATGCGGCATGGGAGAAAAAGGCGGACGATCCCGTGCTCCTCGACGTAAGCTCCACGAGCGACATTACCGATTATTTCCTCATCTGCAGCGCGAATTCGACGAGGGGCGTGAAGACCATCGTGGACAATATAGAAAAGACGCTCGGGGAAGCGGGAGAAAAGATAATCGGGATCGAGGGGTATTCGGAGGGGAACTGGGTGCTCATCGACTCGGCCGACGTGGTCGCGCACGTCTTTTACGAGCCTAACAGGAAATTCTACGATATAGAGAGCCTCTGGATAGACGCCCCCCGCGTAAAGACGTCCTTCAAGGACGAAGTCCAGAAAAAACCGGAATCGTTTCGTGAAATACAGGCGGCAGACTGAGCCGATCGCAGAATTTATTAACCCGACTCAATACAAACAAAAATCAGCTCATTATACCGCCGGGAATTTACAAGTCAGCTAGGTACGTTTATTACCCTGTCTCGTCCATTCTTCGACGAGCTTCCGTCTTCGCTATCCTCCTTCGCTAAAGCTCCCGCCTTCGCGAAGCCCGCTTCGGCGGGCGAAGTAAGGTCGGAGGATAAAAAGCTTCGAGAGACAAACAGTACGAACAGTACTTGTTGGATTGATGAGAGAAAGGTGACACCCTCACCCAAGCCCTGTTTTGGTTTGTGCAAAATTTAGCCTGTAGTCGATGTGATTCTGTGCCCCTGTTCCGGGGCGACCGATTGCGCGCTTGCTTGCAATCATCCCTCAAGGCGGAGGGGAATATATGTGACACAAATTCTGTAATGTCGGAAGGATGCCGTCCTTCGATCCTTCGACTTCGCTCAGGACAGGCTCGCAGATCAGTAATATCCTGGCTCCATTGATTGGCAAATGCTGAGAAGTTACAGGGGAACCGTATACGAGCGCAGATTCTGCGCCTCAGGACGAACGGGTAAGGATTCTTTAATCTACGGTAACTACTATATCACTGCCCTTCTTTGAAGCCGCGGCGCCTGATGAAAGCGGGAATCTCGAACTCGTCTTCCCCGATGTCGGTAGGGAGCTTGGTCACGAGCTTTTTGATGTTCTGGCTGCTCCTCACGCTCTGTATGCCGGTCGCGATAACGGTAAGCTGGACGGATTCCTTGAATTCGGGGTTGAATACGAGGCCGAATATGAGGTTTACGTCCTCGTGGGCGCGGTCCTTTATGTAGTTGCAGGCTTCGTTGAGTTCTTCGATTCCGAAGTCGGGAGAGGCGGTTACGTTGAGGAGTATGCCCGTTGCGCCGTCTATTGATATGTCCTCGAGGAGGGGGCTCGTGATCGCAGCTTCGGCGGCCTCGATTGCCCTGTTGCTGCCCTCGGCGAAACCCGTGCCCATGAGAGCCTTCCCGCCGTTCTCGCCCATTATGCTCTTGACGTCTGCGAAGTCGACGTTGATGTAGCCCGTCCCGGTGATGATGTCCGATATTCCGCGGACGGCCTGGTGGAGCACCTCGTCCGCTCTCTTGAAGGCGTCGAGTATCGTAATCTTGTGCACTTCTGTGAGGCGGTCGTTCGGGATGACGATGAGGGTGTCGACTTCCTTCTCGAGGCTCTCTATCCCTTCGAGCGCCTGCTTGTTCCTCTTGGGCCCTTCGAAGCCGAACGGCCTAGTCACGACTCCGACCGTGAGGGCGCCTACTTCTTTGGATACCTGCGCGATGATGGGCGACGCTCCGGTGCCGGTGCCTCCTCCCATGCCCGCAGTTATGAATACCATGTCCGCACCGTCTATCGCCTCGGCGATCTTTACCTGGTCTTCGATCGCGGCTTCCCTCCCGAGGACAGGGTTGCCGCCCGAGCCCAGGCCTTTCGTGGTCCTGCTGCCGATCTGTATCTTCGTGGATGCGAGGGATTTTCTCAGGTCCTGCGCGTCTGTGTTAGCCACGATGAAATCGACGCCGTGGAGACCCTTCTCTATCATTGCGTTTATCGCGTTTCCGCCGGCGCCGCCGGCGCCTATGACTTTTATTCTAGCCTTTTGTTCTATACTTGTGTCTTCGAGCTCAAAATTTGCCATATTTAACGCCCTCCTCCAGTATAGTTAAGTCATTTTAACCTAAAAAAACTCCTGAAACCAGTTTTTCATACTGTCAAAAATTTTTTTGAAAACATTTTCATCGCGTATCCGTAATTTTTTGTCGCCCTTGTATCCGCAGCCGTAAAGCACGAGCCCGACTCCCGTCGAGTATACGGGGTTGGCAATAATGTCGGTGAGCCCTCCGACGTCTGTCGGTATTCCCATTCTTACGGGCATTTCCAGAACGCTTTCCGCGAGCTCGACTGTCCCGTTCATTATCACTGTCCCGCCCGTTATCACCGCGCCCGCAGGCACCAGGTCCTCGAAGCCGGACTTTTTTATCTCTCTTTTCGCGAGGGCGAAAATTTCTTCCATGCGCGGCTCGATTATCATCGCGAGGTCCCTTCTCGATATCTTCCTGAAATGCTTTCCGCCGACGCTCGGGACTTCTATCGTCTCATCGGGAGAGACGAGCTCGGCGAGCGCTGTGCCGTATTTCTCTTTTATCCTCCTCGCTTCGGCGAGCGGGGTGGAGAGTCCGAGCGCAATGTCCCTGTCTATGTTATCGCCGCCGAGAGTGACGTTCTCGGTGTAGCGGATGCTGCCGCCGACGAATATGGCAATGTCGGTCGTCCCGCCGCCGCAGTCAATCAGCACGACGCCTATTTCCTTCTCGTCCTCCGTAAGCACGGCTTCGCTCGAAGCGAGCTGCTCGAGCACGATGTCGGCCACGTCCATGCCCGCGCCGTGTATGCATTTGACGAGGTTCTGGGCCGCGGTCACCTGCCCTGTGACAATATGCACCTTGGTCTCGAGCTTTATCCCGTATATGCCGACGGGGTCTTTTATCCCGCTCTGGCCGTCTATAGTGTATTCCTGTGGAATTACATGAATTATTTCCCTGTCTGCCGGTATAAGCACGGCGTTTGCGGACTCTATGACCCTCTCTACGTCCCGCTTGGCGACCTCGCGGTCCCTGATAGTTATCATCCCGTGACCGCTCATGCCTTTAATGTGGCCTCCCGCAATCCCCACGAAGACCGTCCGTATTTCGCATCCGGCCATGTGCTCGGCTTCTTCGACCGCGTGCTTGACCGACTGGATCGTATTGTCGATATTTACGACGACCCCTCTCTTGAGCCCGTAAGAAGGATATGTACCTACGCCTATTATTTCTACTTCCCCTGTCCTTGAATTTAACTCACCCACAATTGCGCATATTTTTGTCGTCCCGATATCGAGCCCTATAATCAAATTCTGCTCTTTACCCATCCTGTGCTCCCGGTTTCGCTGCAGGGTGTTTGAAATCCACCACCCCCATGCTGCCCGAGGAGACGTTGATATAAGATTCCTCGAGGCCGAGGGATTTCGAATAATTAATAATCCGCTCCACCTTGTCCCACTTTACGATTATGTCGTCTCTGTCGAATTCAATGCGTCGGTTGTCGTTCGTGAATACGGTGATCCCGTATATCGGATTCAGCTGGACCTCTGAAATATCGTCCCATTTCAGCACGGCGCTGTTTTTAGATAACTCCAAGATCTCGAGGGCCTCTTCCAAAAGCTTCGGGTCTCTTATACCATCGCCTATCAGAACCGGAAAATCAAGCCCCAGGTCAAAATTTCCGGTGCCGAGCATCCTGCCCCTCCTGCTCATATATACGGGCTTACCGCCCTCCGAAAGCACGATGCAGTAGACGTCCTCTTCCTCTACTTCTATCGTTACTTTTTTGGGGAACTCTTTATGCACGGAAACTTTTTTAATCCAGGGATTCTTGAGTATCTCTTCCTCTACCTGCTTCTCGAAAAAGAAGATGCTGCTCTCCCCTTCCCTCAGGCCCGACCTCTTGAGTATCTCCCTGCCGACGATTCTCTCGTTGCCTCTTATATCCACCTCTTCCACGGTGAACATCCCGAGGTGGAGCGTGATGTAGGAAGACACAGCGAGCGCTGCGACTACGACGAGAGCCGAGAAAACGATTATAACCTTGCGGTACGGGAATCCTTTGTTATCTTCCAACTTTGTTTTTCCCTATTATCCTGACCTCTGTCTCGAGCACGACTCCCCTCTTCTCGAGCGCTTCCCTCTTCGCCTTCTCGATGAGCTCGAGCACGTCGCCCGCGCTCGCGCACCCGGCGTTGACGATGAAATTCGCGTGCATCTCGGAGAACTTCGCGCCGCCGACGGAGAGCCCCTTGAAGCCGAGCTCGTCGAGGAGCTTGCCCGCGGGTATCTCGGGCGGGTTCTTGAATATTGAGCCCGTGTTGGACATCTTGATGGGCTGGGTCCTCTGCCTCTTGTCCATGTATTCCTTGACGTTCCGCTCGATCTCCCGCGGGTCGCCCGGTTTGAGCCCGAACTTCGCCCTCGTGATCACACTTCCCTCGGGGAGATGGCTCTTCCGGTACTCGAATTTCAGGTCTTTTCTCTCGATCTGAATTTCCCCGCCGCCGAACCATACCCATACGGTCTCAAGCACGTCTTTTATCTCGCCGCCGTTTGCGCCCGCATTCATGAAGATACCGCCCCCGACAGTCCCCGGTATGCCGGCCGCGAACTCGAAGCCGCGTAACCCGGCCCTGATAGTCCTGTTGAGTATCGTGCCGAGGACGGCGCCTGTCTCGGCATATACCTTGTTGTCCTCCGTAATCTCTATATTTTTCAGTTTTCTCGTGGAGACGACTACACCGTCTATACCGGCGTCGTAGACGACAGTGTTCGAGCCCGCCCCGAGGACCACCCACGGCACCTCCGACCGGGAGAGAAGGCCGAGAAGCTCCATGAATTCCCCGAGGTTATTCGGTGTGACCAGGACGTCCGCAAGACCGCCCACACGCAGGGATGTGTACTTGCTCATGGGATAGTTCCGGTCGATCTCGCAGCCTATGAGCCCGATCTCTTCCACCAGGTTCATGCGATCTCCTCTGCAATCTTTTCACCTACAGCCCATACGTTGCCCGCCCCGAGGGTAATAATGACGTCCCCGGGCCTGACCGCGCCTAACACGGAGGATACGAGATTGTCGCTCCCGTTAGAGTAGAAGACGTTCGCGTGTCCCATGTCCTTAACGGACTGGTAGAGCGATCTGGACGAAACCCCTTCTATGGGGTCTTCACCCGCGGGGTATATATCCATGAGGAAGAGCACGTCTATGTCGAGGAGCACCTTCGCGAAGTCGTCGAAGAGGAGCTTCGTCCTCGTATAACGGTGGGGCTGGAATATAGCGACTATCCTGCCTAACCCGGAATCCCTGACCGCTTTTATGGTCGCCCTTATCTCGTTAGGATGGTGGGCGTAATCGTCGAGAACGAGCACGTCCCGGCCCCTGCCCTTTATCTGGAGCCTCCTGTCGATGCCCCTGAACTCGGCCAGGCCGTCCCTTATGTCTCCGAAGCTCATGCCGAGCTCCATCCCTACAGCGACCGCGGCAAGGGCATTCTGGGCGTTATGCCCGCCGGGGACGTTGAGGCTGATTTTACCGAGCAGGGAGCCGTTAAGCACTGCTTCGAATACGGTGTTGAACCCCGATATACTCACGCCCTCGGCTCTTAATTCCGCATCCGCGTGAAAACCGTACGTGACCGATCTTTTTTCGAATTTTTCAGCAATCCCCCTCACCCTGGGGCAGTCGGCGCAGAAGACCGAAAGGCCGTAGAACGGAATCTTGTTCGCGAAGCTGGTGAATGCATCAACGAGCTCCGGCAGACCCTTGTAATGGTCTAGGTGCTCTTCGTCTATGTTGGTCAGGACGGAGATTACGGGAGAGAGGAGGAGAAAGGAGCCGTCGGACTCGTCGGCCTCGACCACCATGAAGCTGCCCTTCCCGAGCCTGGCGTTCGTCCCGAGCGTCTTGACCTTGCCCCCTACGACGATAGTCGGATCGAACCCGCCGTGCGAAAGCACTGTCGCGACCATCGAGGTAGTAGTCGTCTTGCCGTGGCTCCCGGCGACCGCGATGCCGTATCTGAGGCGCATGAGCTCTGCAAGCATCTGGGCGCGCGGGATGACGGGTATGCCGTTCTTACGCGCCTCCATGACTTCAGGGTTCGTTTCGTGCACCGCGGACGATATAACTATCACACCGGAGCCGTGGACGTTTTCACCCTCGTGCCCGATGGAAATAACCGCGCCGAGGTCCCTTAATCTCCTCACCGTATCCGATTCTTTCAAGTCGGAGCCCGAAACCGCGTAACCCATATTCAGCAGGACCTCCGCTATGCCGCTCATCCCTATCCCGCCGATTCCCACGAAATGTATCCTCTTTATTTTTCCGTACACTAATTCTCTCCGGCAAGCCTCGAAATTTCATTCACGATTACAGCCGCTGCATCCGGGCGGCCCAGCTTTAGGGCGTGTGAGGCCATCTCATTTAGTTTGTCTCTACGGAGGAGGTTGGTCAATGCCGCGGAAAGATTTTCAGGCAGGGCGTCCCTGTCCTCGACTATCACCGCAGCTCCCGCACGCTCCAAAACCCTTGCGTTCTCGAGCTGATGGTTGTTCGTCGCGTACGGATAAGGGATAAGGAGCGAGGGCTTCCCGAGCGCAGTGATCTCGGCGACGGTGCCAGCCCCTGACCTTCCGATCACGAAATCGGCCTCCCCGTATGCGCCCGCCATATCGTCTATGAAAGGGAGAACGCGGGCCTCTATGCGATGTGAAGCGTATGCATTCTTAACAGCCTCGAAATCCTTCTGCCCCGTCTGGTGTATTACCATTATGTCGGGCCTCCCGAGCCTGGCGATCGACTCGGGTACCGATTCGTTGAGCTTATGAGCGCCCTGGCTCCCGCCGAATACCAGAACGGTGACCTTTTCCGCATCCTTTTTAATCTTCCCGCCGCGCAATATGTCCTGCCTCACGGGGTTCCCGGTTATGACGACCTTTCCGCCGGGGAAAAACTTAACGCTATCGTCGAAAGCCGCGAATACCTTCTTCACGAATTTCCCGAGCATGCGGTTTGCGAGGCCGGGATAGCCGTTCTGCTCGCAGATCGCCGTGGGAACGCCCCTGAGAGAGGCAGCGAGCACCATGGGACCCGAGACATAGCCGCCGACGCCGAGAACGACGTCGGGGCGGAATTTCTTTATTATCGACACGGAATCGGAGACTCCCTTTAAAGCTGAAAACAGGGCGGCCGCGCTTTTTCTTATCCCTTTGCCCTTGATCCCGCGGGCGCTTATGTGCTCGACTCCGTATCCTCTTTTCGACAGCAACTCGTTTTCCAACCCTCTTTTCGTACCTACGAAAAGGACTTCGTTCGTCCCGCTCCTCTTCAATATCTCCTCGGCGACCGCTATCGCCGGGAATATGTGCCCCCCGGTGCCCCCTCCGGCTATGATGACCTTCATTTCAATCCCGATCTCGAGACGTTGAGTATAACGCCCACGGCCGAGAGGGTCGCAATGAGAGAGGTGCCGCCGTAGCTGATAAATGGGAGCGTGAGCCCTTTTGTCGGGAACAGGCCCACCGCTACGGCCATGTTTATCCCGGCCTGGAGGGCTATAAGTATGACGCACCCGAAGACGAGGTAGCAGCCGAACAGATCGGGAGCCCTGAGCGAGACCTTGAGGCTCCTGACCAGCAGCACCCCGAAGCCTATGAGTACGAGCACTATGCCTATGAATCCGAGCTCCTCGCCGATTATGGAGAATATGAAGTCCGTATGCGCCTGCGGCAGGAAGAAGAGCTTCTGGGAGCTGTCGCCGAGCCCGGTGCCGGAGACGCCTCCGAGCGCGAAGGCTATGAACGACTGTATCGCCTGATAGCCCGAGCCGAGCGGGTCCTGCCAGGGATCGAGGAAAGACATAACGCGGTTCATCCTGTAGCCCTTAGTCACGACGGCGAGACATAGGAATATGACCGAAACGACGCCCACGGGAACCAGGTATTTCATCTTGACTTCGCCTATAAAGAGCATGAAGAAGAGCGTGACAAGCATGATCGTCGCTGTGCCGAAATCGGGCTCGAGCAGGACGAGTATTACGTAAACGCCCGCGATAAGTATGTGTGAAGCGAAGCCGACGATGAAGTTGTCGAGCTTGTCCCTTTTTTTGGTGAGAGAATGAGCAAGGTAGAGGACGAGTATATATTTTGCGAACTCGGAGGGCTGGAACGAGAGGAGACCGAGGTCGATCCACCTCCTGGCGCCTCCCACCTCCTTGCCTATGCCGGGGACGAGCACGGCTATCAACAGGGCGAGGCCGATCAGATAAGCCGGATATACGAACTTCCTCAGGAGACGGTAATCGACCCGCATGAGCACTATCATGGACGCGAGACCGATCGCCAGGTATATGCCGTGGCGTATGAGGAAGTAGTTCGCGTTCCCGTACATCTCGAGGGAATACACCGAGCTCGTGCTGTAGACCATGAGCACCCCTACAGCCGTGAGGAATACCGCCGAGACGATGACGCCTATATCGTACGCCTTCGCTTTAGATGAGCTGAATATGTCTAACAAGGTCTTTGTATCTCCTTCCTCGTTCTTCGTAAGACTGAAACATATCGAAACTCGAGCACGCGGGCGAGAATAGAACGCTGTCCCCGGGAGCGAGGTTCTCGAGTGTCTTCTCCATTGCTTCCTCGAGGGAGGCGGCAAGCGAAGAATCCACTTTCCCGCCCAGATCCCTCTGCATCCTGAACCTTGATTCACCCATGAGCACCATGAATTTGACTTTTTTTTCTATCTCTTCCCTGAGCGGCTCGAAGCTCACTCCCTTGTCCTTCCCCCCAGCGATGAGGATCATCGGGGGAGGCAGGCTCTCGAGCGCGCGCAGCGTGGCTGCGGGGCTCGTGGACTTGGAATCGTTATAGAACCGGGCGCCCCGTATCTCCCCTATGAACTCGATCCTGTGGGGGAGCGGATCGAACTCCATAACGGCCTCACGTATGAGCCCGGGGTCGCACCCCATTATAGTCGCAGCAGCGATCGCGGCCATGATATTTTCGACGTTGTGATAGCCTATGAGCTTCACTCCCGTGAGGTCGTAGTAATCGTTCCCGTATCTTATACCCCGGCCGTCGTAAGAGACCCCGTCTTCAGCCCGGCCGGGACCGAAGGGAATCTTCCTCGGCCTGGCGTCACATATATACTTACCTATCACCTCGTCGTCGGACTTGTATATGCACCAGTCCTTCTCGGTCTGGTTCGAGAATATCTTCATCTTGGACTCCGCGTACTCGTCGAAGCTCGCATGATGGTCGAGGTGGTTGGGGGAGACGTTGAGGATGACCGAGACGCCGGGACGGAAGGAATCAATCCCCTGTAATTGAAAGCTGCTCAGCTCGAGCACGAGTACGTCGTATCGGCCGCAGTCGTCCGCTATCTGTATGAGCGGTGTGCCGATATTGGCCCCGAGGAATACTTTCAGTCCGTTCTTTTCGAGAATGCGCGCTATGAGCGTGGATGTGGTCGTTTTTCCGTTCGATCCCGTAACGGCGATCACGGGCTTGGCCTTGTCTATGAACCTCGAAGCGAGCTCGACCTCGCTTATGACTTCGATGCCCCTCCCGAGAGCTTCCCGTACAGGCGGTATGCCGAAAGGGACGCCCGGGCTCAGAACTATCGTATCGGCCGCGAGGAATGTCCCGCTCGTGTGCCCGCCCGCCTCTAACCGTACCCCCCAGGACTCGAGCAGCTTCGCCTGCTCCGATATCTTCTCTATGGGAGAGCTGTCGCTTACGGACACGTCCGCGCCTCTTTTTAGCAAGAATTTAACCGTCTCGATGCCTGTCTTGCCGACTCCCGCAACGAGCACTTTCCTGTCACCTAGCTCCATCGGATTTCATTGCCACCTCTGATTTTATTGCAACCGCCTTTAACGCCAACCGAGTAAATGATCCACTGTAATTATCTCAGCTTCAAGGTCGAGAGAGCGAACAGGGAAAGAACGAGCGATATTATCCAGAACCTGATTACGACTTTGGACTCCGACCAGCCTTTGAGCTCGAAGTGATGGTGGAGAGGGGCCATCCTGAAGACCCTTTTCCCTGTAAGCTTGAATGACGCAACCTGTAATATCACGGACATGGCCTCCGCCACGAAGACCCCGCCGACGAGGATGAGCAGTATCTCCTGCTTCAATATCAGCGCTACGGAGCCGATCGCCGCTCCTAAAGAGAGGGAGCCGACGTCCCCCATGAAGACCTCCGCCGGGTGAGAGTTGTACCAGAGGAAGCCGAGACACGCCCCGCCGACGGCGGCGAGATAGACCGCGAGCTCCCCGCCTTCCGGTATGTAGGGTATCTGGAGGTATCTCGAGAACTCCGCGTGGCCCGCCAGGTATGCGAACAGGACATATGTCGCGGCCGCTACGGCTATGGAGCCGATAGCGAGCCCGTCGAGACCGTCCGTGAGGTTCACACCGTTTGAAGCCCCCACCACCACGATCAGAGCGAAAGGTATATACAGCCAGCCGAGGTTTATTACGGCCTTTTTGAAAAACGGGAATACGACCGAAGAGAATGAATAATCGGCCACCCGGTTCGCGCTTAACGACATCGTAAATCCGTCGAGGTCGCTCATGATAAGGAGAACGAAGAGTATCCCGAACAGTATCTGGAGAGAGAACTTCAACCTTGCCTTCATCCCCTTCTTCTTAGTATATTTGAGCCAGTCGTCGAGAAAACCGATCAACGCGTAGCTCAGCGTGAAGAGGAGCACCACCCACACTATTTCGCTCGTAAGGTTGAGCCATAAGAGCGAAGAGAAGAGTATCGACAGTATTATAAAGGCGCCGCCCATGGTCGGTGTACCCGCCTTGGTCTTGTGCGAGGCCGGACCGTCGTCCCTTATATTCTCCTTGAACTGTCCTTTCCTTAGGAAATTTATGAAGAACCCGCCGAGGATAATGCTTATGAGGAATGCGGTGACACCCGCGCCGAAGGAGCGGAATGTGATGTACTTGAATACGTTGAAAAGAATGTAGTCGCCCTTCAGCAGATAAAGCAGGTGAAACATTTAAACTCTCCTTAGACAAGCCTCTTTGTAACCTCTTCCATCCTCATCCCGCGTGAGCCCTTGACGAGAACGAGGTCGCCGGGCTTTGCGATCTCCCTCACTATCCTTGCGGCCTCCTCGTGAGACTCCGCATAAAACCCGTTTGTCTTATCGCCTGCCCCTTCGAGAACCGCTTTCCCGAAGCTCCCGAATGCTATGACGTAATCGACACCTGAGGCGGACAGATATTCCCCGAGGCCGATATGCTCGCCCGCGCTCATTTCACCTAACTCGAGCATATCCCCGAGAACGGCTATGGCCCTGCCGCCGCCTTTTAAAGCCGTGAGCTCGTTCACTGCGCTCCGCATCGAGTCCGGGTTCGCGTTATAGGTATCGTTTATTACCCTGAAGCCCGCCACGCTCTCCTCGACCTCGAGCCTCATGTGCGGGAGTGAAAAACCCCCGAGTCCCTCCGTTATCTCGTCCTTCCCGCACCCGAAGGAGTGCGCAATTGACGAGGCGCAGAGGGCGTTCATTACATTGTGAATTCCGATGCCGCCCAGGCGGACGGGAAACTCCTCGCCGCCTAACTTCATGCGGAAGCTTATTCCCGAGAAACCGTCCTGGCGTATGTCTCTCGCTGTGACGTCAGCCTCGCCGGATTTTACGCCGTATGTGATTTTCCTGCAATCCACCTTCCGTGCGATCTCGACTATCCGCGGGTCGTCCGCGTTGACTACGAATACGTTATCGCCGCCGAAACCCTCGACGAGCTCGCCCTTGGCCCTTGCCACCCCTTCGATGCCGCCCAGCTTTTCGAGGTGCGCCCTTCCTATGTTCGTAATAGCACCCGTATCGGGGAGAGCTATCTCGGCGAGCCTCCTTATTTCTCCGAAATCGTTCATGCCGAGCTCGACGACGGCCGCTTTATAATTCGCGTCGAGCCTGAAGAGCGTGAGCGGGAGCCCGACCAGGTTATTGAAATTGCCGGAATTCCGGAGCGTCTTGTACTTGCGGGAGAGGATGCTCCAGGCCATCTCCTTCGTAGTCGTCTTGCCGTTGGAGCCGGTAATTGCGGCGAGCCTGAGTTCCGGGAAGCTCTTTCTCCACCCGGAAGCGAGGTCGCCGAGCGCCTTGAGCGTGGAAGGGACCTGGATTACCGATTTCCCCCCGTCGTGCGCGCGGGAGCCGTCTTCGATCACCGCGCCGCCCGCGCCTTTTTTCAAAGCCTCGTCCACATATTCGTGTCCGTCGTGGTTGTCGCCTTTAAGGGCGAAGAATATTTCCCCGTCGGATATGTTCCTCGAATCGGTGCTTACGCCCGAAAAATGACCGTGTGCCCGGCCTGAAACGAGCTTCCCCTTTGTAGAATCGAGAACAAAATCCAGTCCGAGCATTTTGGTATCGAAAACTAATTAAGCATCTCCTTCAATATATCCCCTGCGACCGTCCTGTCGTCGAAAGGGAATTTCCTGGTGCCCAGTATCTGATAATCCTCGTGCCCCTTGCCGGCTATGAGGACCGTATCTTTCTCGCGGGCTATGCCGAGGGCTTTTCTGATGGCCTCTTTCCTGTCCGATATCCTGAAATAGGGTCTGTTGTCTGTACCTGACTCGAAGACGCCGCGCTCTATATCGTCTATTATATCTTCGGGTGATTCGGTGCGGGGGTTGTCCGACGTGACGATCAGGACGTCCGTAAGCTCCCTGCCTATAATGCCCATCTTTGGCCTCTTCGTCCTGTCCCTGTCCCCGCCGCATCCGAACACGAGTATCACTTTGCCCGCCGTAAGCGGCCTTACCGCGTTGAGCACGTTTTTGAGCGCGTCAGGGGTATGCGCATAATCGACCAGCACCTGAAAACCGAGCGCGTTCTCTACCCTCTCGAGCCTCCCCGGCACGGCGGTGAAGCTTGCCACGGCGCGCTCCACGGCCCCGGGCGGGGAACCCAGTGAAAGCGCGGCCGCTACGGATGCCAGTATATTCGACAGATTGTGCTCGCCGAAGAGAGGCGATTTTATTTCGACCCGTCCGTAGGGAGTATCGACTCGCGCGGTTATGCCTTCCTCGGAGACCCTGTAGCTCTCGGCGAAAACGGAGGCGTTCTTATCCCTGAGCGAGTACGTCAAGACAGCGCCGGGAGCAATTCTGGCGATCTCTCTCCCGAAAGGGTCGTCGATGTTTATAATCGAAAACTTGTTCTTTTTATTGCTATCCCTGAGCAGCTCGGTGAAGAGCTTTTTCTTTGCGTTATAGTAATTCTCCATCGTGCCGTGGTAGTCAAGGTGGTCCTGTGTCAGGTTAGTAAAGACAGCGGCGTCGAAGTGGCATTCGAGCACCCTTTTTCTGTCGATGGCGTGAGAGGAAACCTCCATAGCCGCACAGTCCACTCCCGAGTCCCTCATTTCTCTAAGCAGCCTCATAAGATCAAGCGACTCCGGGGTCGTCATCGGGGCATCGACCCTCCTGCCCGCGTACCTGTATTCGATCGTGCCTATGACGCCCGGGTTCCTCCGCTCCTCCTTCCATATCGATTCGAGAAGGTAGGTAACCGTCGTTTTTCCGTTCGTGCCCGTGACACCCGCGAGGCAGAGCTCGTCAGCGGGATTGCCGTAAAAATTCGCCGCAGCCTTCGCGAGCGACTCCCTCGAATCCTCAGCAACTATAACGGAGACTCCGTGGCAGGTCCTCCCGGGCTCGTCTTCGACTAGTAAAGCCCTCGCGCCGTTACCGAGCGCCGAGTCTATGTACCTGTGGCCGTCTGTCTTTTCTCCCTTGAGCGCGGCGAACAGGTATCCCTCTTTCACCTTATTCGAATCGATTGAAATCCCTGAAATCTCTAACCCGTCGTCTCCATCGAACTTTTTTATTTTTATTCCTCGAATTATTTCCCTTAGCGTCATATATTCTGTTTAAGCTCTATAGAACATACCATACCTTCTTTAATCATATCCCCCGGAGAGGGACTCTGACCGGTCACGTAGCCGCTCCCCTTGACTTCGACCTTGATGCCTTCCTGTTCCGACCATTTGAGTATGTCCCTTACGCTCTTGCCGCTCAAGTCGGGCATTATCTTCGCTCCGACGAGCTCCTTCCGGGGCGAGATACCCATGTGGAACAGCACCTTCTCCGCGATCTGCCTGAAAATCGGCGCGGAAACCGAGCCCCCGTAGGTCAATTTCTTGGGCGCCTCGACCACGACGACGAGCGTTATCTTAGGGTCGTCCGAGGGCGCGAACCCGATGAAGGAAGCTATATACCGGTCGCTATAATAACCGCCGTTGACCGGGTCGGGTATCTGCGCGGTCCCGGTCTTTCCCGCGACTTTATAGCCGGGGATGGCCGCCTTCTTTCCCGTCCCCTCTTCAACCACACTCTCCAGAATCCGCGTCATCTCTACCGCGGTGTCGTATGATATTACCCGGCTTTCGACCTCCGGTTTATTATCCCTGATTACATTCCCGTCGGGGCCTATTATCTCCCTGACCATGTGAGGCTTCATAAGGTATCCGCCGTTCGCTATCGCCGAGAGCGCGGACGCGAGCTGGAGCGACGTGACGGAGACTCCCTGGCCGAACGAGATGGTGGCGAGCTCGATCCTGCCCCACGATTTCGGGCTCGTGACCCTGCCGCTCGATTCTCCCGGGACGTCTATTCCTGTCTTGTCTCCGAAGCCGAATTTCTTGAGATAGCTGTAGTATTTTTCCTTGCCGAGCATCTCCCCTATCTTGGACGCGCAGATGTTGCTCGACACCCTTATTACGTCCGCAAACGTGAGTGTGCCGTAGGGATGGACGTCCTTTATAATCTTGGCTCCCACCTGCCTCCTGCCGTTCTCGCAGTAGAACTCAGTGGAGGGGTTCGCGACCTTTTCCTGGAGCGCGCTCGCGGCGAGAAAGGTCTTCATGGTGGAGCCGGGCTCGTAGGTATACCAGACGGGGAGGTTCCTCCTGTAATCGAGCGGGAAGTCGCCGTATTTGTTGGGATCGAGAAAAGGGTAGGAAGCCATGGCGAGCACTTCGCCTGTCTCGGGGTCGAGGAGGATGGCCATTCCCTTCTCGCCGTTCATTTTCTCAATGCCGTCTTTGAGCTCCCTCTCGACTATGTGCTGTATCTGGGAATCGATTGTGAGGATGATGTCGTGGCCCGCGGTTTTCTCTTCGTCGAAGTCCTCGACTATATCGGGGTTGTTTATGATCTTTCTTCCGAGGGCGTCTTTCTTGAGCGTGATTTTTCCGGGCTTTCCGATAAGGAGGCCGTCATACCGGTATTCGATGCCCTCGATGCCGGTCGAATCTATATTAGTGAAGCCGAGCACCTGACCCATGAGCGGCCCGTTGGGATAGACTCGCTTGGGCTCTTCTATAAATCCTATCCCTTCGATCTTCATTTGCTCGAGCTCGGTCGTAACAGCGGGATCGACGAGCCTGTCGAGCCATACGAACGAGGACTTCGATGTGAGCTTCTGGAGCACTGTCTTTTCCGGCATCCCGAGCTTTTCCGAAAGCGTCTTCGACAGCTCCGCCGGATTCTTCACCGCATAGGGGTTGGCGAAGACGGATTTTATCTCGACGTTGACGGCGAGCTCCTTCAGGTTGCGGTCGAGTATCTTCCCGCGGCGCGGGAGGAGCGTCGAGCTCCCATGGTGCTGTTTCCTGGCTATCGTGAACGCCCGCTCGCGGTCGAGCACCTGTAAATCGAGCGCTTTAATGCAGACCGAAGCGAAAAGAACGAGCACGAAAGCCCCGACGATCGCAATCTTCCATCTGGGCCTGTCGAGGTCCCTGCCGAGGGAAATCCTTTTCGAGCTCTTCTTCGCGTTCTTCATCGGCTTCATTTTTTACCGTCTGCGACAGTGGTCTCTTCTATATAGATTATGTCTTCCTGTGTCGGGTACTTGAACCCCATTTCAATCGCGGTCTGTTCGAGCCTGTCGGGGGATTTCGCCCTCATGAACTCGGACTGGAGTCTCCGCTTCTCCTTGAGCAGCTCGTTCGTCTGCCTGTTGTTCCTCGAAATCTCGTAGCCGATCCTCAGCTCCTCGACCTTGAACCTGACATAAAAGAGCGCGAGCGCGAGCGCAATAAGCACGAGTATCACGAACCCGGTAGAGAGGCCGGCTCTCTCCGATTTCTCCTTCTCTCTCGACCCTAGCACCTTCACCTGACCCATTCCTACACCCTTTCCCCAACCCTCATCTTGGCGCTCCGCGCCCTGGGGTTGTTAAGTATCTCTTCTTCACCGGGAACTATCGGGGTGCGCGTGATTATCTTAAGAATCCTTTTCTTGCCGCAGCCGCATTCAGGCATCCCCGGCGGACAGACACAGGGGGAGGACATACGGAGGAAGCTCGATTTAACCAGCCTGTCCTCGAGCGAGTGAAAGGAGATTATCACGAGCCTGCCGCCAATCCTCAGGCGGGAAACGGCTTTCCCGATAAATTCCTTTATGTTCTCGAGCTCGTTGTTGACGGCTATGCGGAGCGCCTGGAACGTCTTCGTCGCGGGGTGTATCCTCGCGGGGTGGAATTTCCTCGGTATGGCTTCCGACACAACTCTCGCGAGCTCGGCGGACGTCCTGATGGGATTCTCTTTCCTCGTCTCCACTATCCTCTTCGCTATCCTTTTCGACCACTTCTCCTCCCCGTACATCCTGAGGACCCTCGATATCTCGTCCATGGTCATTTCGTTGACGAGGTCGTAGGCCGTAAACCTGAGCCTCGGGTCCATCCTCATATCGAGGGGCTCTTCCCTCATGAAGCTGAATCCCCTTTCGCTCGTCTCGATCTGATATGAGGACATCCCGAGGTCGGCCAGTATGCCGTCGACCTCCCTGATGTCGAGACCGTCGAGCACTTTATCTATGTCGGAGAAATTGCTGTTTCTGTAAATTACGTGGCCGTTATACGCGGAGAGCCTCTCACGGGAAATGGAGATCGACTCCTCGTCGACGTCGAGACCGATGACGAGAGACCTCGAATGCGTATGATCGAGTATGGATTTGGTGTGTCCGCCCATGCCCAGGGTGGCGTCGACGTATACGCCCTCGGGCCGGGTGACGAGATAACTCACAACCTCTTCGCTCAGCACCGATCGATGGACCGGCTGCGATATTTCAGCGACCGCGTTTTCCATCTCCTTATAGTCCTTGTCCCGCAAGAATCTCCCTGCTCTTCTTGAATTCTTCGTAAGCGCGGCCCTGCTCTTCCTGCTCCCAGACTTCCTTCGCCCAGATCTCTATCCTCGTCAGCATGCCGATCATGATAACCTCTTTATCGATGCGGGCATGGCTCCTGAGCGGCTGCGGTATGAGGACCCTGCCCTGACCGTCGAGGGGGCAGTCGACCGCGCCTCCCATCAGGTATCTCAGGAATGATATGACCTCCTGCCTGAACTGGGGGAGGGAGGACACTTTTCTTTCGATCTCGTTCCATTCCCTGAGCGGGTACGCCGCGAGGCATTTGTCGAAATTTGTAATGATCAGAGTCTCATCCGCGTACTTTTCCCTGCATACTTCCCGGAACCTCGCAGGGATACTCACGCGTCCTTTATCCGTCATCGTATGTTCGTATCGTCCTCGGAACATATCATACCATCTTATGCCACTTTATACCACTCACAACCACTATATAACTTTGTCTTAAGTTTGTCAAGTAAGTTTGTGTTATTTTTCAATTTTTTAGTCCGTTCGGGTGGTTAAAATAAAAACATTCGCAATTAACTTACGTATTGGCATGAAAAGAATGGTTTTTCGGGCATCCCGAGGGAGCTTGCTTTAATAATGCATTGTAACATATTGTTATCACTATATATATTATTTACCAATCCGGCGGGTATAAAAATATAACAATGCCACTTTGTACCACAGGATAACTAAAGTCGGTCCGCACGCCGATTCTGTAGGCTCTAGTTAACGCGACCCAAAGACGGGATTCCCCCTTCGCTTCGGACTCCGCTAAAGCTTCGACCGACAAGAAAACTTCGGGAGACGAGCAGTGCGGACGGGTGAGGCGCGGGCGCAGAGGGACATAACCCGTCCATGCTTCGACACGCTCAGCACGAACGGGTTGGGGTTCGTGTGTTGGTTTGGGCGGAAGAGGTTAAGATGTATCGGGTGTGAGCACAGATTCTGGGCCATACATTGCGTGCCGCCGATTTGCCAGCAGATAATATCGGAGCTGAGAAAGTTGCAATCTGGACTATAGGTGAGAGAGACCGATTCCTCACTAGTTCGGAATCGTTTGTGAATGTCGGGAAGGAGAAAGACGAGATGCTGAAACAAGTTCAGCATGACAAGAAAATTAGAGAATCCCAGCCACGAGTTATTTAACATCTACAGCAATGACAGGAAAATCGGTGAATTTCGGCCCTGAATCATTTAACACCTTCGGAAAAAAGCATAAAGTTGTATATAATCTTGTGATTTAAAATACCGAAGCCGAGTTTATGCCCACTATATCGATAAAGCTCAAAAATAACAGTGAAAGCGTGTATTTCCAATCCATCATGGGCACCTATTCGCACCTGGCGTGGGTGAGGACGGACGACCCGGAATCGGGGATCATTCAGGTGATAACCACTCCGGACCTGTTGGAAGAAACTCGCAGCATACTGGAAAATTTAAAAAAAGAGATAGAGTTCGAGGAGGTAGGCCGGGCCTGGGGCACTTAACGCCCCAAGCCCCGTCCGATATGAGCGATAAACACGAAATAGCCCGCTCGGCCGGAATGATCGGCTTCCTCACGTTCCTTAGCCGCGTAACAGGGTACATAAGGGACATGGTCATGGCCTACTTTTTCGGCGCGACAGCATTCACGGACGCATTCTGGATCGCTTTCAGGATACCGAACTTGCTGAGGAGGCTCTTCGCCGAGGGGTCGCTCACCATCTCCTTCATCCCCGTCTTTACAGAGACGCTCGAGAAGAAGAACAATGAGGATGCGAAGGAGGTCTCGGACATTGTCTTCAGCCTCCTCTTCACGATAACGATAATAATCTCGCTGCTCGGTATAATTTTTTCCCCCTACATAGTAAAGCTCTTCGCGTACGGCTTCGACAAGGAGACGTTCGATTTATCAGTCGCGCTCAACAGGATAATGTTCCCCTACATATTTTTTATCTCCCTTACGGCCCTCTCCATGGGAGTGCTTAACTCGCTAAGGCATTTTTTCGCTCCCGCGTTTTCCCCGGTGCTACTCAACGTCTCAATGATCCTCGCTATATTCGTTCTCTTCAGGAGCTTCGACCTGCCGATTTTCTCAGCGGCGGCAGGCGTGATACTGGGAGGCGCGCTGCAGCTCCTGATACAGCTGCCGTTCCTCCGGGCGAAAGGTTTTCTGTTCAGCTTCACGACACACTTCCGCAACCCTGCTGTCAAGCGCATAGGGCTGCTGCTCGTGCCGCAGCTTTTCGGACTTGCGGTATACAACCTCAACCTCATAGTAAGCTCTCAATACGCCTCGTTCATGCCCGCGGGCACGATCTCTTATCTATACTTCGCGGAGAGGCTGACGGAATTCCCGCTCGGCATAATCGCGGTATCGATCGCGACCGTGCTTCTGCCGAGCCTGTCGAGTTACATAAGCAGGGGGGACTATGAAAAATTCCACGAGACCTATACGTTCACGCTCAAGCTCATGCTCTTCATTCTCATACCGGCGCTCGCGGGCCTGATCGCGCTCCGCATCCCGATATGCAACCTCCTCTACCAGAGGGGGGAGTTCACGTACGAGGCCACCGTATTCACTTCACAGACACTGTTCGGATACTGCCTCGGGCTCTGGGCCGTGGGAGGGCTGAGGGTGACGGCACCCGCATTTTACGCGATGCAGGACACGAAGACCCCCGTCGTTGTAGCGTTCTTCGCGTTCCTTCTTAACGCCGCGCTCGGGTTCGTGCTGGGGTTCACCCTCAAGCTCAACCATACTGGACTCGCGCTCGCTAACTCCGCTTCGTCCGTATTCAACTTCCTAACGCTCATATATCTTCTCGAAAGAAGAACAGGGGACCTGAAAGCGGGGACTATCATACTTTTCTGCCTCAAGATGGTCGTCGTCTCGGCGGTGATGGCCGCAGCCGCGTGGTGGATATCGACCTACGCCGACTGGACAGGGTCCGCATTCTCGGTCAGAAAACTAGCCGTTCTCGCGCTCTCCATAGGCGGCTCGGGGATCGTATTTATAATCCTCACGAAGATATTAAGGATCGAGGAGGCCGGGTTCCTCCTCAACATGATGAGGAGAAAGATGCGGGGGAGGAAAGAGGGCTGAGCGGCCCCGCAACTACGCGGTCCCTTGGATAATAACGTATAGTGCAGAAGCCGAAGGGAAGCCATCAATTCCACCCTATACCTACGTTAGTGATACCCGTTCAACCCTTCGATCCTTCGACTTCGCTCAGGACAGGCGCGCAGTTCAGGATTTTCCTGCTCCATTGTCTGGCTAACGCAGAGGAGTAAGTAAGGAATCGTATACGAGCGCAGGTTCTGCGCCTCAGGGCGAACGGGTTGGGTTTCGTTGCTGATTTAAGCAGAAGAGACACAGAAGGACCGTATGCCTGCGGGAACCGTCCTTCGACAGGCTCAGGACGATCGGGATATGTTGGATTGATGAGTGAAAGGTGACACCCTCACCCAATCCCTCTCCCCTCAAGGGAGAGGGATTTAATTGGTCAGGCGGAGGAGATCCGGTAGGATCATATATGAGCACACATTGTGTGCCGCCGGATTCTGTGAATGTCGGGAAAGATAAAGCCCAAACGACCCGCTACCCGATTTTCTTTCCACAATCTATCGCAGAGCGCAGAAGCCGAAATTGACGGAGCTATGCGCGCGTACGATGTTGTTCCACGAGACACCTTCGGCTCTTACCTCGCTCCCCGTTTGAGTGTAGGCGGCGTTCCACATATTCCTTACCCTTCCCTGTATGTTGAACTTCACGACCCAGTCCACATTGGCCGACGTAGTGTTCTCCACAGTCACATCCGCGCAGTAGCCTGTCTTCCAGTCGTCCGTTATACGGACTGTAGCTGTAACATCCCCCGAAGGTGAAGGAGTCGGCACGGGCGTGGGTACGGGCGTAGGCACCGGAGTGGGTTTGGGAGTAGGAACAGGCGTAGGTACAGGTGTGGGAGGCGCGCTAGTTCTATCGGCGCAGAAGCCGAAATCGACCGACTGTCCGGGATTGACCATGTTGTTCCACGAGACCCCTTCGGCCGTAACGGAATCGCCCGACTGCACATAGACCGCATTCCACATCTCCCTGACCTTGCCCTCGACCGTGAACGTAACCTTCCAGTCGGAGACCCGGGTGCCGTTGTTGGTAACCTTGACCTGAGCGCAGTAGCCCGTCTTCCAGTCGTCGTTTATCTTAACGCTGACGGCGAGGTTATCGCCGCCTCCGGGCTGACCGCCTTCTTCGCTGTCGCCGTCCGCGGACGCACAGCCCGGATCATCGGGATAATCCGTAAGCCCGTCTCCGTCGTTATCAGTGCCGTCCGAGCATTGAGGCTCATCCCCGGGCTCTCCGCCGCTTCCGTCCATCAACACGCGGAGCAGATCGACCTTATCCTGCCAGACGTTCTTCCAGTCGTCCCTGAGTATCCCTCCAGTGTCGCCGCTGTTCGGGTTCCACGACCAGTAAAAGAAATCGGTCATGCCCTTTCCGTCCATGTAGTCTATGAGCGCGTCCTGAAGCGTCTTGTCTCTCGAATCGCCCCCGTGCCCGTACTTCCCCCCG
The DNA here is from genome assembly GCA_040754335.1 of Thermodesulfobacteriota bacterium. Taxonomy (NCBI): domain Bacteria; kingdom Pseudomonadati; phylum Thermodesulfobacteriota; species Thermodesulfobacteriota bacterium. The sequence continues at coordinate 37,823 of JBFMCV010000007.1, forward strand.
AATTCGCCTATCACGACCGAGTATCCGAGGTCGGTGAGGTATCCGAAATGCTTCTCCCAGATTGCGGGCATATTATCCGGGAAAGAGGCGGCGTTGAAATACGGCTGGACGAAAACGTCCGGGCCGTAGACGTGCGGGCTCAGCACCAATTTGTCGGCGGGTATGTCGAGCGGGTAGCACTCGAAGGGCTCGAGGTTCCCTCCCCACCAGTGGGCTGTTGAGCCGCTGCATACGGGGTTGTCCTGAATGCCCTGGACGAATACAAGGACATCGGGGTTAGCAGCGAGGACCTCTCCCGCCGCCTCTTCCGCGGCCGTGTTCCAGTCCGTCTGTTCGCTTCCCGTACCCCATGTCGCGGGGCCGTGAGGCTCGTTCTTTATGTCTATCCCGACGAAATGAGCGATACCCTCGTATCTCCCGGCGACGAAGACGAGGTCGTCTATCCACTCATCCTCCGTATAGGATGGCGAGTACCAGAGCTCGTTTATGGACTGGCAGTCGTAATTATGGAAATCGAGGACTATATAAATTCCCTGAGCGTCGAGCTCGTTTATCACCCTGTCGAAAATGTCGAGGGACCTCAGACCCTGGAGATCAGGATTGAGAGAATAGTTTATGCTCGATACGTTCGTGTTGTTTAAAGTCGCAGGGCAGAAGGGGAGCCTGACGGCCGTGAACCCGAGCCCCTTAATCTGGCTCAGCATATCTTTCCAGTTCCTCGCCCAGAGTCCGTGGACCACGTGGTCCCCAGTCTCGAAGCCGAACCAGCTTACGCCGTAAAGATGAATCCTGTTTCCATCTTCATCGTAAATTCCGCCGTTATCAGTGTTATAACCCCAGGCGGGGAGAGACAGCATAAGGAGCAGTGAGAAAACCACCGGCAATCGACGCAGCATGATAAATCCTCCTTCGAGTTTTATTCAGTTATAACCCCTAATCCGGCTTCCTCCAAGAAAAAAAATTCCCCCCCCAATATTTTCACATATATATACGGAGACGGGGTGCTGTCCGGATGAAGGGCTGTGTTTCAAATATTAGTCTTATGTTATGATTCTAGTTGAAATGGCGGGAGATAACCGCTCGGCCGAAGACGAGCTCGTCAAATACGAAGAGAAGTACGCAAGGATACTGACGCAGGACCCCTCGTCCGTCGCTTTTATCTTCCTTGCCCAGGTGCTCTACAAGCAGGGTAAGGTCGACAAGGCCATAAATGTATTGATAAACGGATTGAGATATAATAAGAAGAGCGTTACGGGCAGGTTCCTGCTCGGAAAAATTTACTACGACAGGTGGCTGATCGAACAGGCGAAGAGGGAATTCCAGGCGGTAGTCGAGCTAGCCCCCGACAACCTTGCCGCATGCAAGATGCTGGTGCAGATACACAAGAGCGAAGAAGCCTATGGGAAAGCACTCGAAATCCTGAGAGCGGCCTCGGCGTATCATCCGCACGACGGATCGATAGTGTCAGAGCTCGGGGAGATAGAAGCCGCGCTGACGGCGGCGGAAAAAAAAGAGAAGGAATTCAAGTCAGCGAGAGAGAGCATAAAGACGGCGCTCGAATCGAAGAGCCTCGAGGAGCTCGAATCGGGCATGGGACAACAGGAGAAGGAGCTCTGCACGGAGACGATCGCCGACATTTACATCTCACAGGGCCTCTTCGAGCGCGCCTGCCGGGTGCTCGAAAAGATGATCGAGAACGACCCCGGAAACGAGGCAGCCAGGGAGAAGCTCGCAAAGTCGAGGCTCCATCTGATAAATAAAAGCGCGGGATTCCTAGGAGAGTGAGCGCACACATGAAGATACTCATCATACACGGACCTAACCTGAACATGCTCGGCAAGCGGGAGCCTTCGATATACGGCGCAAACACGCTCCAGGAGATAAACAGGCTACTCAGGGAAGAGGCGAAGAGACTCGACGTCAAAACCGAGACATTCCAGTCGAACTCGGAAGGGGAGATCGTGAGCAGGATACAGGACGCGATGAAGAAGTCGGACGGCATTCTCATCAACCCCGGCGCGTACACGCACACGAGCATCGCCATAAGAGACGCAATACTGTCAGCCGGGCTGCCCGCGGTGGAGGTCCACATCTCGAATATATATAAAAGGGAGGACTTCAGGCAGAAGTCCTTCATATCGGGGGTTTCGGTCGGAGTCATATCCGGGTTCGGCTCGGACAGTTATATTCTCGGCCTGAACGGGCTCGTCAACTACCTCAGGGGCCGCGATTCGGGCTGAGCAGACGGCCTGAGCAAATCCCCGCGACGGCCGGGATCGAACATATCGTACAGCTTGCATTTCCGCTCCCATGAAGAAAAACTGGACAATAAAAAAAGAAAACCCGAAGCTGAGAGACAGGATTTCGAAAAACCTCCGTATCTCTCCCCTCACGGCTCAGATACTCATAAACAGGGGTATCGGAAGCGAAGCCGAGGCCAACCTGTTTCTCAACAGCACGCTCTTCGACCTCCCTTCGCCTTATCTGATGAAGGGAATGGACAAGGCCGTGGAGCGAATCAAGCGGGCGATCGAGAACAGGGAAAAAATTGCGATCTACGGGGACTACGACGTGGACGGGGTCACGTCGACCGCGCTTTTCTACACTTTCCTCAAGAGCCTGGGAGCGGATGTCATTTTCTACAACCCCGACAGGATAAAGGAAGGGTACGGGGTAAATATCGAGGCGGTAAAAAAGCTCGCAGGAGGAGGCGTAACGCTCTTAATCTCGGGGGACTGCGGAATAACCGCAGTGAAAGAGGTCGAGGAGGCGAAGCGGCTCGGAGCCGATTTCATCGTGACCGACCACCATAAGCCTCCGGAGGAGCTGCCGGACGCTGTAGCGATACTCAATCCCCAGTTATCCGACTGCAAATATCCCGGGAAAAACATCGCGGGTGTCGGAGTGATGTTCAACCTGGCGGTCGCGCTCAGGCGCGCGCTCAGGGAAGACGGCTTCTTCAGACAAGGGGAGCCTAACCTGGCCGACTACCTGGATCTCGTCGCTTTAGGGACCGTGGCGGACTGCGCGCCGCTCATGGACGTGAACCGTATATTCGTGAAAGAGGGTATAAAGAGGATGGAGAATCCGAAGAGAACAGGGGTGCTCGCACTAAAGGAAGCGAGCAGCATCACCGGGGCGGTGAATACGTACGACCTCGGGTTCAAGCTAGGGCCGAGGGTGAACGCTTCGGGAAGGCTGAGCACGGCGGGAAAAGCCGTCGAGCTCTTCATATCGGACGACATCGGGAGCGCGAGGGAGATAGCGAAGGCCCTCAGCCGGGAGAATTCGGAGAGGCAGAATATGGAGGCAGAAATTTTCGCCGAAGCCGTGAGTCAGATCGAATCCGACCCCGGCATACTCAACGCGAATTCAATAGTGCTCGCGTCGACCGGATGGCATCCGGGAATAATCGGCATAGTCGCATCGAGGATAGTCGAGAAATACGATAAGCCCGCGATACTTATAGCCATAGACGGAAAGGGCCTGGGGAAGGGCTCGGGAAGGAGCGTCGAAGGCGTGAATATATACAGCGCTATCTCCGAATGCCGGGAGCTCTTCGAGCAGTTCGGCGGACACGAGCTTGCGGCGGGGCTCTCCATCAGAGCGGAAAAGATAGACGAGTTCAGGGCGATGTTCGAGAATGCAATCGCGGGCTCGGGGCACGCTTACAAGCCCGGGCTGGATATCGACTGCGAGGTGGAATTCCCGGAGCTGACGGACGAGCTCCTCACCGAGTTCGGCATGCTGGAGCCCTACGGGATAGGGAACCCGGAGCCGGTGCTCGTGGCCCGTTCGGTGGAAGTCCTCTCGCAGCGGACGTTCAAGGACAAGCATCTCGGACTGAGGGTGAAACAGGGAACGAAATCCTTCGAGGCGATATGGTTCAACTCCGGGGAGGTCCCGGAGCTGCCCGGCAGGATCGATCTCGCATTCACGCCGGAATTCAACAAGTGGAACGGAAGGAGAGATATAAGGCTCAGGGTGCTCGACGGAAGATGGTAGCAGCGCATTAAAATCCACCTCATGTAACTGACCATTTCCGGCTATATTTATAACCTCATAACAAAGAAGCAAAGGGGGGTTCCAGAATGTCAATAAGACCGGGTTTGCAAAGACTGAATTTTCTTTACCCTATTTTGATCATCGTCATAATAATCCTCGCTACGAGCTCGTTCGTCATAGTGGAGAGCGGGCACGTCGGCGTCGTAAGGACACTCGGGGCGGTACAGCCCGTGCCGCTCTCTGAAGGCTTCCATTTCAAGAAGCCGTTCGTCGACAAGGTCGAGCAGATAGACGTGAGGCTCAACAAGGCGCAGTCGAAGTCCGCGGCGGCGTCCAAAGACTTACAGACGGTCCAGACCCAGGTCACGGTGCAGTACTCGCTCCTGGGACCCGCGGCTCCGGAGACGTTCCAGAAGATAGGCACGCGCGACGTGGTTGCGGCTACGGTGATCGAGCCCGCGATCCAGGAGTCCGTGAAAGCTATCACCGCCCAGTACACGGCCGAGCAGCTCGTGACGAAGAGGGCCGAGGTCAAGCTCCAGATACAGGAAGCCATAGACAACTTCATCGACGTAACCTTAAAAGACAAAAATGTCCCGGCAGCCCTCAAGATCTCGAACGTCGCGATCACCGATTTCGAATTCTCGGACGAGTTCAACAGGGCGATCGAGCTCAAGGTGAAGGCGGAGCAGGAGGCGCTCCAGGCGAGGAACGAGAAGACCAAGAGGGTCACGCAGGCGGAAGCCGCATATCAGGAGCAGAAGCTCGCCGCCGATGCCGCCGCATACGACATAGAAGCACGCTCGAAAGCGAAGGCCGACGCGATCGCGCGTGAGGCGAAGGCGCTCAAGGACAACCCGGAACTGATACAGCTGAGAATGTCCGAGAAATGGGACGGCACACTGCCGAAGTTCACGGGGGGAGATGCGATTCCGTTTATAGACATCAATTCGGTGATTAACGATAAGCAGTAGCCGCTTGGTAGACGTAATTGTAGATGCCAAGCCTGAGCTTGCTTAAGGAGTTGGAATATATAAAGAGGGCAATTTATGTTTTCCTCTTTTCCCGTCCTGAAAACAAGTTCAGGACAGGGTTCAGCATTACAGATAAAAAAGAAATATAAATCCACCCTAGCCCTCCTTTGCTAAAGGAGGGTATGAAAAGCTAAGGCAAACAATAGATTTCTCGGCCGCGCCTCGAAATGACAGGGTATGTTAGGTTTTCAGATGGTCGCGGCAAGATGCCGCTCCTAGGGGCATGACGCAGGGATACACGATACAGAATAAAGACTAGATTCCCAAGGACGGGACTACTCCTCGTAGGACTTAATATCCGGGCAGGTGCAGACTAGGTTCCTGTCGCCGTAGGGGTTGTTTATCCTGCCGACAGGGGGCCAGAATTTGTACTCCTCCAAATATGGGAGCGGATATGCCGCCTTGTGCCTGGGATAGGGGTGATTCCATGCATCTCCCGAAGCCTCACGAACCGTGAGGGGGGCGTTCTTGAGCACGTTGTCCTCTCGGTCTGCTGCCCCTTCGGCGATCTCCCCTACCTCTTGATTTATCGAGAGCAGCGCGTCACAAAAGCGGTCGAGCTCGGCTTTCGCTTCGCTCTCCGTAGGCTCTATCATTACGGTCCCGGCGACGGGCCATGAGACGGTGGGCGCGTGGAACCCGTAATCCATGAGCCTCTTGGCCACGTCCTCGACCTCGATGCCCGCGTCCTTCTTGAAACGTCTCATGTCGAGTATGAATTCGTGAGCCACCCTTCCGCGTGATCCCGTATAAACCACGTCATAGACCTTTTCGAGTCTCGATTTAATGTAATTGGCGTTGAGTATCGCGTATTTCGTCGCGTCCGTAACGCCGTCCTTCCCGAGCATCCTGATATACGCATAGGAGATGAGCAGTATGCTCGCGCTCCCCCAGGGGGCCGACGCCACTGCGTGGATCGGCTTCTCTCCCCCGGTCTTTACGAGGGCGTGGCCGGGCAGGTAAGGCGCCAGATGCCTGCGCGCGCATATAGGGCCCATTCCGGGACCGCCTCCGCCGTGGGGGATGCTGAATGTTTTATGGAGATTCAGGTGGCAAATGTCGGCGCCGATTATGTAGGGGTTAGTGAGACCCACCTGAGCGTTCATGTTGGCCCCGTCCATATAGACCTGGCCTCCGTTCCTGTGGACGATCGAGCATATCTCCTTTATCTTCTCCTCGAAAACTCCGTGAGTCGAAGGATAAGTGACCATGAGCGCCGCGAGCTCGTTTTTATGCTCTTCCGCCTTCTTCCTGAGCGAGCCGAGGTCGATGTTCCCGCGCTCGTCGCAATCTACGACGACTACTTTCATGCCCGCGAGAGCGGCGCTCGCTGGGTTAGTGCCGTGCGCCGAAGACGGTATGAGCGCCACGTTCCTCCGGCCCTCGCCCCTGTCCTTGTAGTAAGCCCTTATGACCATGAGACCAGAATATTCGCCCTGGGCCCCGGAGTTGGGCTGCAGCGAAACAGCGGGGAAACCCGTGATCACGGACAGATAACGCTCGAGCTCCCTGAATATTTTTGAATAACCCCGCGTCTGGCTTGCTGGCGCGAACGGATGGAGCTTCGAAAACTCGGGCCACGTTACCGGGACCATCTCCGTCGTAGCGTTGAGCTTCATGGTGCAGGACCCGAGAGGTATCATCGACGTCGCGAGCGAGAGGTCCTTGCTCTCGAGCTTTTTTATATACCGGAGCATCAGGGTCTCTGAGTGAAAGCTGTTGAACACAGGGTGTGTGAGGTAAGGGCTCTTACGCGCGAGTCCGGACGGTATCCTCGGACCCGAATCCCCGCTGCCGGGACCGATATTACGAGCCTTTGATTCCGAACCTAGCGAGCTGGAAAAGACTTTCACGATTTCCCGTATATCGTCAGGACTCGTCGTTTCATCGAGAGAGATTCCGATATGGCTGCCGTCTATGTAATTGAAATTGATCCGGGACTTTTCAGCGTACGATCTGATTTTATCCATGAGCGGACCGGAGCCCTCTCCGAGGTCCATTTTCAACGTATCGAAGTAATGCTCGTTCCTCTGTGCGACTCCCAGCCTGATAAGCTCGCTTTCGAGCACGGCCGCCGACCTGTGAATTCTCGCTGCTATGGCCTTGAGACCGGAGGGGCCGTGGTAGACCGCGTACATGGAGGCCATGATCGCGAGGAGCGCCTGCGCGGTGCATATGTTCGAGGTCGCTTTCTCTCTCCTGATGTGCTGCTCCCTCGTCTGTAGCGCCATCCTGTATGCGGGGTCCCCGTGGGAGTCTATAGATACGCCGATTATCCTGCCGGGTATCTGGCGAGCGAACCCTTCCCGCGTCGCGAAGTATGCGGCGTGCGGACCTCCGAACCCCATGGGGACGCCGAACCTCTGCGCCGAGCCTATGACGGCGTCCGCCCCGAACTCCCCGGGGGACGTAAGGAGCGCGAGGGAAAGGAGATCGGCTGCGACGGCCACGAGCACGCCCCGCTCGTGCGCTTTATTTATGAAGTCCGAGTAGTCGTGAACCCCGCCGTCGGTATCCGGATACTGGAGGAGCGCACCGAAGACGCCTTCACCGAAACCGAACCGCGCGTGGTCTCCGACGACGAGCTCTATTCCCAGAGGCTCGGCGCGTGTCTTGAGCACGTCTATCGTCTGTGGGAAGCATTTCTCCGAAACAAAGAAGACGTCCCGGCCGTTTGCGCCGGGCTTCCTGTCGGCGACGCGGTGGAGCATAGTCATGGCTTCAGCCGCCGCTGTCCCTTCATCGAGGAGGGACGCGTTCGCGATATCCATACCGGTGAGATCGACGACCATGGTCTGGAAATTGAGGAGCGCTTCGAGACGCCCCTGCGATATCTCCGCCTGATAGGGCGTGTACTGCGTGTACCAGCCCGGATTCTCGAGTATGTTTCTCTGAATTACGCCTGGCGTCGCACAGTCGTAATAGCCGAGGCCTATATAGGACTTGAACAGCTTGTTCATACCGGCTTTCTTTCTTAAATCCTCGAGGAGCTCGTATTCGCTTATACCTTCAGGGAGGTTCAAACTTTTTTTCAGTCTGATGGACGGGTGGACCGTCTCTTCAATGAGCTCGTCCAGGGACTCTGCACCGACTACACCGAGCATGGCATCGAGCTCCGCTTTATCGGGGCCTATATGCCTCCTCGCAAATGTAGGGTATCCGTCCTGTTCAGTTTCCATGTGGCTGTTTATTGCACCGGGATTTTATAATTATATACCGGAGGACCGACCGACCAAATGAATAGACCGGGCTCGATTCACGAATGCGGAGCCCGAAAAGAACCCGTCGTTCAATTCTATTATTCCATTTCCTTCTCTACGTATTCCGCGTACTCTTCGAAGTCCATCAAATCGTTAAGCTCTTTGGGGTCGTAAGGCCTTACCTTTATCATCCACCCTTCCCCGTACGGGTCTCCGTTAATCGTCTCGGGGGCGTCGAGCAGAACTTCGTTGACCTCGACCACGTCGCCGCTCACGGGGGCATAGAGATCCGACACGGCCTTCGTCGATTCCACTGCGCCGAAAGGGTCGCCCTTCGTTATTTCGTCCCCTTCGCTCGGGAGCTCGATATAGACGATCTCGCCAAGGGCGTCCTGCGCGTAATCCGTGATACCGATCACGAGCAAATCACCTTCTTCCATCGCCCATTCGTGATCTCCGGTGTATTTGAGTTCGTCAGGAATTTGCACCATCGTCAGATCTCCTTAATTAATATCCTTTTTATAGAAGGGAATATTTACCACCTGAGCCTCCCTGAAAGTATTCCTAATCTCGATTTGTATCCTGTCGCCGATCGCGACTTCACTTGTTAGATAACCCATCCCTATCGATTTTTCAAGGCTAGGGGATAAAGTCCCGCTGGTAACGCGGCCGATCTCAGTACCGTCCCTGAACACCCTGTAACCCTCCCTCGGTATGCCGCGGTCTATCATCCGAAATCCGTATATGCGGCGTTTGACGCCTTCGGCGAGAACCTTGTTCAGCGCGTCCCTGCCGATGAAATCACCTGCGTCCATCTTCACGTACCTTCCGAGCCCCGCCTCGAAAGGGTTTATGTCGTCGCTTATCTCGTGCCCGTAGAGGGAGTAGCCCATATCGATCCTGAGCGTGTCGCGCGCGCCTAACCCGCAGGGCTTGACCCCGCAAGCCCGTCCGGACTCCGTGAGGCCGTTCCAGAGCGCAGGACCCCCGTCCCAGGGCAGGAATATCTCGAACCCGTCTTCTCCCGTGTAACCCGTCCTCGCCACAAGCATATCCATGCCTTTCCACGTAAACGGAAGAAAATGGAACCTCCTCAGCGAGCTCATATCCGCCGACAGGCATTCCGATAAAATAGTCCCGGAGCGCGGGCCCTGCAGCGCGATCTGCGAGTATTGAGCGCTCCTGTCCTCGATCTCTATATCGTAATTATCGTTGGCCCCGATTATCCATTCGTAGTCTTTCGCCGTGTTCGAAGCGTTCACGCAGAATAAGAAATTATCCTCCGCGAGCTTGTACAAAATCACGTCGTCGACGACACCGCCTTGATGGTTACAGAAGAGCGTGTACTGGGCCTGGAAGTCCCGCACGACGCCGACGTCGTTCGTCGTTATACGCTGGCAGAAGAGCGCGGCTTCCTTTCCCCTTATCTCTATCTCTCCCATGTGACTCACATCGAACAGGCCCGCATCGCGTCTGACTGCGAGATGCTCCTCCCGTAGACCCTCGTACTGAACCGGCATCTCCCATCCCGCAAACTCTACAATCCTCGCTCCCAGCTCTTGGTGGATGGGAAACATCGCCGTCCTCTTTAATTTCACACTAATTGTTTAACGACTCAGAATGGGATTGTCAATAATGGGAAGGGCAGATATTTGGGGGGCTGGGTTAGTGAAGGGAAAAGATTTCTTAATTGATTGAACACTAGGGTAGACCCCCATCCAGCCCCTCCCCCCTTTTTTAAATGGGGGAGGGGAAAAACTGCGTCCTTCGACCCTTCGACTTCGCTCAGGACAGGCTCGCAGATCAGTATTATCAGGGCTCCATTGTTTGGCGAAAGCTGAGGAGTAACAGAGTAATCATATATGAGCGCAGATTCCGCGCCTCAGGACGAACGGGTTTTGTTGAGCACAGCTGGCGCTGAGTATCGTACGCCCGCGGGTGCTCACCCGCCACCAATCGTGTAAAGATTTCGGGTTTATTGCGGAGAGAGTGTCATTCGGCGCCCACGATCGTCACTATGTCCCTGTATCTCTCCGGCACGAGGTCGATGTCGTTCGCATAATTCCGCACTCCGCCCTCGTCGACCCATACATATATGGTTTGCTCACCGGAGGGAGAAGGATTGTAATACTCGACGACGGCATCCTGAGGGGGTTCGGTATATGCATCCCCGGCACCGGAATCGTCCTGACGGTAGTCCTGAGGGGCAGGAGCGCCTTCGAGGAATTGGTTAACCTCCAGATTGCTTGGCCTTTCGAGAGTTGTGCCGAGCGTAGTCCCGTAACCGAATGGATAGTCGGGGTCTATGTAAGCGTAATAACCGGTATAAGGCGGATAGCCGTAGTAACCGAGATAGTAATACGGTGCATAGAGCGGGTTAAATTTATGACGCCACTTGTGGTCGTCATGTTTACCATGCCACTTGTCCTTGCCGCCGTGCCAATTATCCTTGTTACCGCCGGAATCGCGGCGGTTATTATGGGTTTTGTTAAAGTTGTTGCCGGGGCCATTATTCCGGCCCGAGTTAGGGTTAACGCTCATGCCGGCCGTATTATTGGGCCCGGCCTGCTTGTTCGCAGAAAGTTTCGACTGCCCTACTTTTTGACCGAGGTTTCCGCTTTTGGAGCCCAAGCTCTGTCCGTGAGCCCAGAGCGGAAACGACACAACGATCAACGCGAGAGCCAAAGAGAATAGAAGTTTAATGTTCATTACACGAACCCGTCATTCCCTCCCAATACGATACGTATAGTATACGGAATCGGTTCTCTGTTTAACATATCTTTCGTTCGGCAAACCGGCGGGATCGTTGCGGGGGGGCGGCTTAAATGTCTCTGAATAATTCAATGACTCCGGGCTTTATGACCTTGCCCATCTGGTTCCGGGGGAGCTCGCCGACCGTAATGATTCGGGAAGGGATTTTGTAGGGGGCGAGTCTCTCCCTGCACCACTCTCTCAGCGATTGCAGATGCACCTCACCGCCCCTCGAAAGGACGAGGGCGGCGCACACTCTCTCTCCCCACTCCTCGTCCTCGATGCCGACGACGGCGCACTCTTCTATGGAAGGGTGCTCTCTCAGGGCCTCTTCTACCTCTAGCGCCGAAATCTTGTAGCCGCCGCTCTTTATAATATCGACCGACTTCCTACCGAGTATCCTGTAGCTCCCGTGAGCGTCCCTCTCGGCCAGGTCGCCCGTCACGAACCACCCCTCTTCCATGAAAGCCTCTCTCGTGGCCTCGGGGTTGTTCCAGTATTCGAGGAAGACGTTTTTACCCTTCACTATGATCTCTCCTGCCCCTTCTCCCTCGATTACATTCCCGCTCTCATCGATCACCTTTACATCTACTCCCGGGAGCGGCGCGCCCACGCGGCCGGGACGCCTCTCGCCCCGGAGCGGGTTCGAGAGCGCCATACCGATCTCTGTCATGCCGTACCTTTCGAGAAGCACGTGTCCGCTTATCTCCCTCCACTTCTCGAGTGTGCTCACAGGCAGGGCCGCCGAGCCCGAGACCATGAGACGCATCTTCCGGCAGGCAGCGCTCATTCTTTTCTTTTCCTCCTCCCCGGCTTCGTCCCACGTACGTATGAGCCTCGAATATACGGTCGGGACCGCCATGAAGAGCGTGTAATCCCACTCCATGAATTTCTCCCACACGCGCCGGGGATCGAACCCCTGCATCATCTCGCACTGCGCGCCCGTGAAGAGGGCGCAGAGGAGCACGTTCAATATGCCGTGGAGGTGGTGGAGGGGCAGCACGTCGAGAACGAAATCGCTCCGGGACCATTCCCACGCGGTGACTAGGGATCCGATCTGCGCCCCGATGTTTTCGTGTGTCGTGACAACGCCCTTGTGCCTGCTCGTTGTACCGCTCGTGTAAATTATCATCGCCCTCCTCTCTCCGCTCAGACGAGGCAAGTCCCGATGCCGGGAGGAGAGCGCATCCGCGACGGTGATGAATTCCGCATTCCTCTCACCCGCGAGTAGTCTGAGCCTGTCTTCGAATTCAGGCGATGCGATAACGAATCCCGCCCCCGAGTCCCGGAGCGCGTAATCGAGCTCGGGGTCGGGGTGAGATACGCAGAGAGGAACGGCTATGCCGCCCGCGAGCCACACGCCGAGCATGACGGCCGCGTAGTCGAACGAGGACGGGACCATGAACGCGACCCGTTTTTCCCTCAGGTCTTTCTCGTTCGAAAGAAGACACGACGCGACAGAGCGGGCGTAAGCGAGCAGAGCTTCGTAACTGTACGAGCCGTTCCTGTCGATTATCGCTATATCGTTTTCAAATGATGCGAGTCTATCGAAGAACTCCAATCGTGCCATGGATAAATACCGTACTCCTGCCTGTGGAAGTCAGATAATACGCCTGGCTAAAATACCTTATTTCGTCGAAATTCTAGTAATGCCGCTGCATCCATACAGGAATGATACCCGTTCATACTTCGATCCCCCTACGGCTCATAGCCTTTGGGCGACATGCCGCAGGTAGCACGAATTGGTTTTTATCACCCCCATCCTACCCTTCCCCCCTCAAGGGGGAAGGAATTATAAGGAAGGGCGAACGGGATTTGTTAAATGTATGAGTGAAAGGTGACACCCCCACCTTAATCTTAATTTTATTTCATGCAACATTTAACCTGTAGTCGATGTGGTTTCATGCCTTTGTTCAATAGCGACCGATTGCGCAATTTGTATTAATGTCACAATTACCATACACAGCTCCTAAATAGTAATCAGCCGGAAGTGACCAGTTCTTACGCCTGCTCAGAACTGTTGCTTGCAATCGTCCCACAAGGGGGAGGAAATTTATTTGTGGGTATTCACTCGCCGTCGGATTCTGTGAATGTCGGAAAATACAAACCCCCTTCATTACATGTTATACAGGAGAATCCCACCCCTGAGTTTTTAACATCTTCAATTCCGATACTCCGGCTTAATTCAGAGCTATTATTATAATTTATCGGGATTATTTGGTAAAATTAGTCGATAGTCGGAGGGGGCAGCTCATTTTGGATAAAATCGATGCGGGGAAAATTCTGGAGATTGCGGAGATGGGAAACCCCGTGCTCAGGGAGAGGGCGGTGGAGGTCGAGGAGATACACGACCCCGAGCTTCAGAAATTTATCGACGACCTCATAGCGACCGGCAGCAATGCGAACGGCGTCGGAATCGCCGCTCCTCAGGTGAGCGTCAAGAAGCGCATATTCATAATCTCCTCCCGCCCGAACATAAGGTATCCGAACGCGCCTGTGATGGAGCCCGCGGCCGTGATCAACCCCGAGATAATTTCATACTCCGACGAAACGGTGAAAGACTGGGAGGGGTGCCTCAGCATACCGGGCATAAGGGGGCTCGTCCCTCGGCACAGGTCAGTGCATGTCAAATACCTGACGAGGGAGGGAATAATGGAAGAGAAGGATTTCTCCGACTTCATCGCGCGCATATTCCAGCACGAGTACGACCACCTGAACGGTGTGCTCTTCCTCGACCGTATCCTTTCGAGCGCTGATCTGATGACGGAAAAAGAATACGCGAAGCTGCTGCGGAGGGAGACGGAATTGTAGACGTCAAGTAACTCAGTGACAAAAAATGATTTGGAGGAAGGAATTTAAAGTTGAGACAAACCCGGATCGTTGTCTTCTCTAAGCCCGCTTATGGACTCGGAAAGCTTGAAGAAGGTGCACGCGTCGTGATTTTTATGAATATACAAAAAAATGAGAAAGGCTATTTTTTTATCCTTCTTTTCCTTGATGAAAAGAAGCAAAAATCAACCGACTGTACAGAATTGGCTAAAAATCCCAAGTTAACGCTAAAATCTATCAATTCAGCCCATAAGGTGCGATGTAGATTTGACATGCTAGAAGAACTTACGTTGTTGCTCATAAGCAAGGGCGACCGATTCCTTACTTGTTCGGAATCGTCCCCTGATAGATTTTTTAACGCGTTAACAGCTGATTTTATTGACGCCAAATCTGTAATGTCGGGAAATACGGATCGCCCATTATATGTTAGCCCGGAGAGTCCAGCCATGAACTATTTACCATCTACAGGAATGACGGAATGAAGACGACTCTCCTGAGACTATCCACAGCCGCGGCGGCCCTCTTTTTTTTCACCGCCATTACACACGCAGAGGGCGGGAGCGATACGATTTTCCAGACCTCGACCATAGGCGCGCTCATGGAGGGGGTATACGACGGGGACTTCACGTTCGGCGAATTGAAAAAGCACGGGGACCTCGGCCTCGGCACGCTCAACGGCCTCGACGGGGAAATGATAGGAGTGGACGGGGTCTTCTATCAGGTGAGGTCGGACGGGAAGGTCGTTGTCGTGCCAGATACGGCCGTGACGCCTTTTGCGGCCGTGACTTTTTTCGAGCCGGACAGGAGCCTTACTCTCACAAAAGCGCTAAGTTGTAAGGATCTCGAGAGTTATCTCGAATCCCTTTTCCCTTCGAAAAATATTTTCTACGCCGTCAAGATAGAAGGCAGCTTCGATCATGTAAAAACGAGGAGCGTGCCGAGGCAGAAAAAACCGTACCCGCCTCTCACAGAAGTGGTGAAGCGCCAGTCGTACTTCGAGCTCAGCGACATTAAGGGCACTATGGCGGGATTCTGGCTCCCCGCATACGTGAAGGACATAAACGTGGCCGGATTCCACCTGCATTTTATTACACAAGATAAAGAATCCGGGGGACACGTGCTCGACTGCACGGTAAGAGACGTGAAGATTGAAATCGATTACTCGAGAGACCTCGACCTGTCGCTCCCGGAAACGGGCGGATTTTACAACGCGGACCTCACGGAGACGAGCGGGAGTGACGTGAGCAGTGTGGAAAAAGGAAAGAAATAAACTTCGTCGATAAAGGTGAAATATGAAGAACATAATCAAAGCAGCTCTGCTAGTTATTGCCGTGCTTCTCTCCGCGGATTTTACGCGGACGGCATTCTCCGGGGAGGCCGCTCTGCAGTTCTCCGATGGGAAATGGGTAGACCTCACGCACGATTTCGCGGGCAATACGGTCTACTGGCCGACGGGGGAAGGTTTCAGGCTCGAGACGGTATTCCAGGGCACAACAGACAAGGGCTACTACTACGCGGCTAATAAATATACGGCCGAGGAGCACGGGGGGACGCACATAGACGCGCCGCGCCATTTCGCCGAGGGCAGGCAGACACTCGACGAGATACCGCTCGAAAGCCTCATCGGCACCGCCGTCGTGATCGACGTTTCGAAGAAAGCCGCTTCCGACCGTGATTACCAGGCAGGCGTCGCGGACTTTACCGCATGGGAGGGCGCCAACGGAAGGATCCCCGACAACGCCATAGTCCTACTCAATACGGGTTATGCGAAGTACTGGCCCGACAGGGTGAAATACATGGGGACCGACAAAAAAGGACAGGAAGCGATAAAAAACCTCCATTTCCCGGGCCTCGACCCGGCGGCAGCGAAGTGGCTCACGGAGAACCGCAAGATAAGCGCGATCGGCCTCGACACCCCGAGCATAGATTACGGGCAATCCGTGCTTTTCGAAAGCCACAGGATTTTGTTCAAGGAGAACATCCCGGCTTTCGAGAACGTTGCGAACCTGGACTTGGTTCCGGCGAAGGGCGCCCTTGTCGTCGCTCTTCCGATGAAGATAAAGGGCGGGAGCGGAGGGCCTCTCAGGATCGTTGCGCTCATACCTGAAACCGATTAAGCGGGTAAAATATAAGAATGAAGCCCGGCATTCAGACGAGAAAGCAGGCGCTCGAAGAAGGGAAGCAGAGGGACATCACGGAGACGGCGAAGGAAGCGGGCCTGCTCGTCCCCGTCTTTATTACTGCTGCCGTCTGGGATACCTGGATCACGCCCGAGGGGCCGGGCGCGAAGACGGAAGAGGACGAGAAGAGAAGGCTGAGGAGCATACTCGACAAGCTTCTATATTTCATAAGAGTCCACCGCCAGACCAACAAATCCAACCTGATTTACTTTCCGGTGCCGCTCACGAGGGGAGGGAAAGAGGAGAACGTGCAGCTCATGTCGCACCTGGGCCCTCTCGAAAAGGCCGACCGGAGGCCATGCATCACTATTATGACCCCTGAGGAATACGACCTTGAAAGAGAGCCTTGATTGAACCCGCCTGCCGACACGTACGACCCATCCATCTTAAGCCGCGAATTTAGCCGAGGACAAAAGACGATGCAGAGGACGGGGATAATAGTTGAGACAGCCCCGGCTCGGTCCGTCGCCGAGACGAGCGTTGTGACTACGCCGAACTAGCAGTGCGAACGGGTTTGGTTTAGCAGAGTAGGAGCCGAGAGTCGCATGCCTGAGGGGTGCTCACCCGCCGCCGATTCTGTACATGTCGGGAAAAGACGAGATGCTGAAACGAGTTCAGCACGACAAGAAAATTGGAGAATTTCAGCCCGAAGTGTTTAACATTTACATTGACGAACAAAAACCACAGATGATGTATAATATCTTATGACCGGGCAGGGTTATGGAATACAGGGAAATTTATCTCGATAACAACGCAACGACGAAGCCGCTTCCCGAGGTGAGGGAAGAGGTCTATGAGATACTGGGCGACGAATTCGGAAACCCCTCGAGCGCCCATTCCAGAGGAGAAAGAGCGAGGAAGCACCTAGCGGGCGCCAGGGAAAAAGTAGCTGAGCTCATAGGCTCGAAGCCGTCCAAGATCACGTTCACGAGCTCGGGGACGGAGTCGAACAACATGGCGTTTTATTCCTCGACCAGGGACAAGGGGAAGAAATGCCGCATCATCACGACTACCGTAGAACATTCCTCTATAAGGAAGATGTGCAGCTATCTCTGCATCAACGGCGTGGAAATTAAGCTCGTAGAGGTCGACGGTAAAGGCCTGATCGACCTCGACGGGTTCAGGAAAATGATGAACGGAGATACTTCGCTCGTTTCCGTGCAGTGGGTGAACAACGAAACGGGCGTCGTTCAGCCCGTAGTCGAGGTCGGAGAGATGTGCCGTGAGAGAGGCGTGCCTTTCCACACTGACGCGGCGCAGGCCGTTGGAAAGCTCGAAATGAGGGTCGAAGAACTGCCGTTCGATTTCCTTACGTTCACAGGGCACAAATTCCACGGCCCCCAGGGAGCCGGAGCCATCTACACGAAAGACAAATTCCTTCTCGCGCCGATGATGTTCGGAGGGTTCCAGGAGGAGGGTTTCAGGCCGGGGACCCAGAACCTGCCGGGGATAGTCGGGCTCGGCAAGGCCGCTGAGCTGAGAAAGAACGAGCTCCTACGGCTTACGGCATACATGAAGGATGTGAGGGACAGGTTCGAAGCCATGGTGCTCGACTTCGTCCCGGGGACCAGGGTGAACGGCGAAGTAAAGAACAGGGTTTGCAACACCACGAATATCATGTTCGGAGGGATAGACGGGAGGAAGCTCGTAAGGGAGCTCGACGAGGCGGGCGTGAGGTGCTCGCAGAGCTCGGCGTGCACCAACTTCGAGGTCTCGCCCTCGTACGTTTTGTGTGCGATGGGCCTCACGGAGGAAGAAGCGTACTCAAGCATCAGGTTCAGTTTTTCGGTAGAGAACACCCTCGATGAAGCAGACACGGCCGCCCGCATCATAAGAGACATCTGCGAAAGAATGAGAACCTAGCTGACGCACCATTTCCCAGCACCCCCGCTTCTCTCGGACACCTCCGGCCGAGCTCACCGCGCACCGTCTGATAAAATCAACTAAAAAACATGGACAGGGCAAGAAAGAACATCCTGATAACGGGCCTCCCCGGAATCGGGAAGACCACACTCATAAAGCAGCTCGTATACGAGCTCGCGAGATACCGCCCGGCAGGGTTCTACACCGAGGAGATACGCCACAAAGGGGAGAGGAAGGGGTTTCAGCTCGTCGGCCTAGACGGGAGAAAATCCATACTAGCCCACGTGTTCATCGACAGCCCGTACCAGATCGGGAAATACAAGGTCGACGTCACGGCTTTTGATTCGTTCCTCGATTCCCTCAAGCTAACGGAGCCGGAAGAGGGCATCATAGTAATCGACGAGATAGGGAAAATGGAATGTCTTTCCCCGAAATTCGTGCGCATGATACAGGAGCTGCTGGACTCGAAAAATATCATCATCGCGACCATAGCCCATACCGACGGGGGCATCAAGGGCAAGATCAAGGAACGGGACGACGTAAGGCTCTTTAAAATGAACCTCGAAAACAGGGACAGGATAAGATACGAGATAATAGAAGCGGTCGAGGGTCTTGCAGATGTCAAGTAATTCGAGGACAAAAATAGTCCCATCGCAATATATAAAAGCAATATATAAAAAGCGATATATTGTTCTTCTTTTCCTTGATGACTCGTCTAAGCGACTTCGCTCAGGACAGGCTCCTGCTCAGGCGTTTGATTGTAAGCCCAACCCATTCATACTTCGATAAACTCAGTACGAACGGGTTGGGTTTCGTTGCCGGTTTAAGCGGAAGAGATATGGAAGGATCGTATGCTAGCGGGGACCGTCCTTCGACAGGCTTCCGGCTTCATTAAAACTACGCCGGACATGCAGGACGAACGGGTAGGGACTCACTTGCGAGTCGGACAGAGGAAGTTGGAAAGAATCGTTTATGAGCGCAGATTCTGCGCCTCAGGGCGAACGGGTGGGGTTGAGCAGAGTCGGTGAATGGACTTTATGCCCGCGGGTGCTCACCCGCTGTCGGATTCTGTGAATGTCGGGAAATACAAACCCACCTTCATTACATGCTATCCAGAAATATTCCGGCCGCGAATTATTTAAACATCTACAGACCGCCGGAATGTGCCGTCTTCAGACCGAAAACCGATGAATCTATTTTGCGGGAAAAACGGGCTGGTAAAGTTTGTTCAGCCGGCCTCATCGAGGGCAGGAAGAAAGGCAGTCGTACTCGGCTGTTTTACATCCCTCCATGCACTCGCCGCGCTTTCCGCCTTCACCCGAGAACATGGAGCAGTTCCCCTCACATTCCCCGAGCCCGGACGTGCAAGTCGCGGTGCAGGGGTTATTCTCGTAGACCCGGGGGTCTAACGTCGGAGCGGGAGCCGGATTCGCGCACAGGTTGTTGCATTTATCGAGCTCATCACCGCAGTCCCTTTCGCAAGCGGCCCTCTCCACGCTCGCGGCGCCTCCCCCTACGTGTTTCGTGCACGACTCGATGCAGTCCCTCGACCTGTACTCGCACGCGACAGCGCAGGTCTTGTCGCTGTAAGGCCCGGGTTTGGGCGTGGGACGCGGCGTAGGGTGGAGACAACTCTCGTCGCATGCGATCTCCTCATCCGCGCAGGCTTCCAGACACTCCCTCTTTTTCCCGCTCTCGACCCCTCCGCCTACGATCTGGGTACAGGAGAGCTCGCAATTCTTCCGGGAGTCATCACAGCTTTCGGGGCAAGGAACTTCGGGGGCATCGTCCGCAGCGAGGGCTAAGTGCATGAAAATAACCAGCAAGAGGAAGTGCAGTATCCCGAACGCCTGAAGGGTTCTTATCATCGTTTTATTCTTAAAATTATCCTTTCCTAGAATCTACCCGTAATTTCAATGATTATAAAACGAGAGAGATCACTAGCGAGGAGCCTTGGGCCGAGAGAGCCTCACCCCGGTTTGTTGTTACATTACAATGCTCTCGTTATAATGTGAGACCATGGACCGGGAGAGGCTCAGGGCTGATGCGATTTCCATTTTCAAGGCCGGACTCGGGGCGGTCGAGCCCGGTAACGCGGTAAGAAAACATCTTGGGGTAAAGGAAGGCGTCTTTGAAATAAACGGCAGGAAATACACGCTGCCGGACTTCGAGAACATATACGTGATAGGTATGGGGAAAGCCGCGGCCCCGATGGCACGCGCCGTCGAGGACATACTCGGGGACCGTATCACGGCAGGGATAATAAACGTAAAGTACGGCCACACGGCCGCGCTGAAGAAGGTCAGGATAAACGAGGCGTCCCACCCCGTGCCCGACGAGGCGGGTCTGAGGGGCGCAATGGAGATCGTGAGCCTCCTCGGAAAAACTGGTGAACGCGACCTCGTGATATTCCTGATTTCGGGAGGAGGCTCGGCGCTTCTGCCGCTGCCCGCGGAAGGTATTACGCTCGGGGACAAGCAGGTTCTCACAAAGAGACTGCTCGAATGCGGTGCGACGATACACGAGATGAACGCGATAAGAAAACACGTTTCCCGGGTCAAAGGCGGGAGGCTCGCGAGACTCGCCTATCCCTCGGCGCTCATCTCCCTCATCCTCTCGGACGTCATAGGGGACGACCTCGACTCTATCGCCTCGGGCCCTACGGTGCCGGACACGAGCACGTTCGCCGACTGCCGGAATATCATCGCGAAGTACGGGCTCGAACGGAAGCTGCCTCCGGCGATTGTCACATACATAGAAAGCGGTATGAACGGCGGGGCCGAGGAGACGCCCAAGCCCGGAGACTCCGCATTCAGCCGCACGCAGAACGTCGTGGTCGGGAGCAATATAGCGGCAGCCATGGCGGCAAAGGAGAGGGCGGCTGAGCTCGGATACAATTCCCTCATCCTCTCAACGTTTATAGAGGGCGAAACCGGGGCCGCCGCGAAGCTCCACGCGGCGGTAGCGAGGGAGATAATATCGTCAGGGAACCCCGCGGCACCGCCCGCCTGCGTAATATCGGGCGGGGAAACGACAGTCACTCTCGAAGGAAAAGGTACCGGAGGGAGGAACCAGGAATTCGCGCTCGCGTCGGCAATCGACATAGACGGGCTGGAAAACGTGCTCGTGCTGAGCGCCGGGACGGACGGCACGGACGGCCCCACCGACGCGGCCGGGGCGTTCGCCGACGGAGCTACCATGGAAAGGGCACGCAAGCTCGGACTCGACGCGCGCAGGCACCTCGTCGAAAACGACTCCTACAATTTTTTCAAGCCCCTCGGCGATCTCCTGATAACCGGGCCGACGAACACGAACGTCATGGACCTTAGGGTGCTTTTAGTCTCGAAAATCCAATGAATTCTGGCAAGTGTATGATAATATATCGCAACACATAGCATTCGAGCGGGGCCGTCCCCTGCAAAAAACTGTCAGACCGAAGACTCTTCTGATATACTTACAAAACTAAACGAAAGGGCAAGTTTAATTGAATCCCATCCAGTTCGTGACGGACATAATAAAAGAAATAGGCGTCCCCGGCCTTTTCGATATCGCCTTTATGTCGCTCCTCATCTACGCGCTGCTTGTTTTATTCAACAAGACGAAGGCGCGTTTCGTGCTCACAGGGGTGATAATAATAAGCATCGTCTATCTCCTGGCGCGTCAGTTCAACCTCGTGCTGACGACCTCGGTGCTACAGACGTTCTTCGCGGTAATATTCATCGCCCTCATAATCATTTTCCAGGAGGAGATAAGGCAGTTCCTCGAGCAGATCGCCCTCTGGAGCCTGAACCCGCAGCTCGCCCTCGAAAGATCCCGCGGCTCGTCCCGCGAGGAGATCGAGGTGCTCGTAAACACGATCACCGACCTCGCCAAGGACAGGATCGGGGCGCTCATCGTGCTTCCGGGGAAAACAACAATAGAGAGGTCGGTCGAAGGCGGGAAGACGCTTAACGGGAAGCTGAGCGAGCCTCTCCTCAAGAGCCTCCTCGACCCGCACTCCATAGGACACGACGGGGCGATAATCATAGATAACGGGAACGTGGTTAAATTCTCCTGCCACCTTCCGCTGTCGAAGAACTTCGCAATGCTTCTCAACAGGGGCACGCGGCACGCGGCCGCCCTGGGGCTCTCGGAGCTGAGCGACGCGCTCTGCCTGGTGGTGTCGGAGGAAAAGGGGACCATCTCCGTCGCGAGGAACGGGGAGCTGAGGGAGATAGGGAGCGAGCAGCTCAACCTGATCCTCGAAAAATTCTACAGCGAGGTGAAGCCTATAAAGAAAAGAAAGCACTGGTTCACTTTCTTTACGAAGAACTACAGGGAAAAAGCGATTGCCGTGCTGATGGCGGTCGCACTGTGGTTCGTGTTCGTGCACGAATCAAAGCTCGTCTACAGGACCTACAACGTCCCGGTCAAATATACGACGCTGCCGTCGGACCTGAAGGTCGACGACATCAAGCCCGAGACCGTAAAAGTCACATTCCTAGGGCCGAGGAGGGCGTTTTACTTCTTCAACGAGAAGGAGGTCGAGCTCTTCCTCAAGATACCTGAGGCGAGGAAAGGGATAAAGACCGTGAATATATCTGAATCGAGCTTGAAATTCCCCAAGGACATCTCCCTCGAAAATATAGAGCCGAGGAGGGTGCTCGTAAGGATAGACAACGTTGCGCCGAAAGAGGAGAAGAAATAAGGGCGGGTTTTTCGGCGGGCCCGGTCTCGATCGGATACCGCAACAGTTTCATAAGCAGCAAGCGGCTCGTAACAGGGCTGTGCGGAGCGGGTACCGGTTATCTCCCGAGAGCGCTCAGGAACTTGACTTGCTCCTCGAGCGCCTCCCTGGTTACGGTAAATATATCGAAGGATTTGCTCAGCGTGACCATACGGATATTTTCGGCGATGAGCCTCCCGCTCCCTTCGACCCAGTAGACCGAGACTATCATCTCCATGCCGTTCGGGTGCCTGACCATGATAGAGGAGTATCTCTTGAGACCCGTGATCAGAGGGCTGTCCGGCACAGCCTCCACGACGACACCGCCCGCCCCGCCGTATTGCTCAATCAAACGTGCGAATACCGGCTCGACTATGTCGTCGAACACGACCGCCGCTCTCTCGCCGAGAAGCCAATCGGACCGCCCGCTCAAATCAATCTCCTTTGATCATATCGCTCTCTACAGGCTTCAGTTTAAAAGACTAATCCGATAAAGCGAAATGAGGCTTACTGCGCACGTTCAGGCGGGCAAGCTCATGCCAGGTCGATCGCATGTTGTTTCAGGTCTTCGAGAGAAACGACCTCAAGCACCGACTCGTGCGTAGATGCGAGCAGGACGGGAGGGGCGAACCCGCTGTCGAACGCTTCCTTCCACCTGAGCGCGCATATACACCACCTGTCGCCGGGCTTGAGCCCCGGGAATTCGAATTCCGGATTGGGCGTGGAAAGGTCGTTACCGCGCGACCTGGAAAATTCGAGAAACTCCTCCGTGACCTCCGCGCATACTACGTGCATGCCCAGGTCCTGAGGCCCGGTCCTGCAGCAGCCGTCACGGTAGAAACCCGTCACAGGGGATGACGAGCATGTCTCGAGCTCCTCTCCGAATACGTTCTTTTCTTTTCGCATGCAAGACTCCTCCGAATGAGAACCGCCGGATGTGTTCTTTTCCGGATAGGGATAATATAACAAGGTTCGGTGCGATTTGGAATCATGCAGACGCAATCTATGCGGAAAACACGTTACCCGACGGACAGAACGGGCACGGTAGAGCGGGGCAAGCGATATGTGGGGGCGTGTAAGCTCTACCTGTAGACGACGCTCTTCACCAGCTCTTTGAGCTCGCTTATGTATATCTCGAGCGTTTCCTTCCATTCCCTCGCGAGATAGGGCGTACTGAAAAAACCGGCGATGTAATTCAAATAGGACTCCAGAACCCGGGCCATGCCGAGGGATATCTGCTGGAAAGCCTGATTCTTGCCGTTAGCGTCGCCCGTCCAGCCGGCGTAGAGATTAATCGCCGTCTGTGCGGATAGACGGTTATGCTCCGCATGAAGGAGCTTCAGGTGCGAGAAGCTTCCCGATGCGTCGAGGAGGGCGTCTAAGAGGAAACCTTCCCGGAGGGCCCCGCCGAGCGACTCTTCGGCGAAGCCTGCCGTCTTGTTCACGGTATCCGATAATATTTTAAGGGACTGGACGGGCTCCTTGTCCTTTATATCCCTTAAATCCTCCATGAGAAGCGCAAGCTCGGAAATCAGGAAGAGAAGCCCCGTTTCCAGCCTGGCTTCGTCCTCCGTTACCTGCCCTGGAACGGACTCGAAAGCCTGACCGTAATCACCGCTCTCTCCTTCCCTGTCGACTACGAAAAATTTTCGCACCATGTTAACTTATCCCGGCACCGCTCACGTATTCTCCGAAATATGACAAATTCCCTCATCCGGCATACTTCTCAACTGCCCCGACGAGGTCGGCCGACCCGAAGGGCTTCGTAATAAGGTCGCTCGCCCCCGCCATCTTTATCTTCATCTTATCCAGGACCCCGGCTTTCCCCGAGAGCATCACGACCGGCACTTCCTTCGTTAGGCCGTGACTCTTGATCACCTTGCAGAGCTGGTAACCGTCCATGTGGGGAAGCCTGATATCGACGAATACCAGGTCGGGGATAGCTTCGTTGAGCCTGGCCAGGGCCTGCATACCGTCACTTGCCGAAACCACCTTATACCCGGCACGTTCAAGGCTTATCCTCATGATCTTCCTGACCGTCGGACTGACGTCTACTATAAGGACCGAGCCCCTGTTTTCCTTCATCCTGTTATCATGCCCATCAGGCTCGGCACCGTTCATTGAGTGCGCTGCCTGGGAGGGTTCTTCATGCGAAGGAGAATAACCGTCCCCGCTCGAACGCCGGTCTGATTCACCGGACGGTTCGAATGCTCTGTCCGGAACCCGTTCGGAACCGACCGGCTCCCGGGCGCTTTCCCCGGTGCTTTCATTTGACTGAGCGTCCGGGTGCGGATCGGGATTCTCCATATCAACGCCGTCAAGCACATTATCCGTGAGTAATCCGGGGCCGTTGTTGCTGCCGTTATCTTCCGCAAACGGACCTGCTTCAAGCGGCGGGCTTTCAAGCCCTCCTGAGCCCGACTGAGCGGCGTTCACGTCGGTATCCTCTTCGCTCCCGCTGTTCTCTTCTTCAAACATAAGTCTTTCACCGGCAGGAGAGAATGGTAAATCAGTATCCCCGCCCTTCTCAACCGTGAAGTCGAAAACAAAATCCGGTCCGGGCTTGTTATCTTGTCCGGTATTATCATCGATTGCATTCTGTGCCGGTACTTCCGTAAAATCCGTTCCGGAACCGAGACCGGGGTTCGAAAGCATTCCTTCCGCATCCGACACATCGTCGACATCTTCATCCGAATCTGGCCCGTCCGCATCGTTCTGTCCATAATATTCGGCTAATTTATTTCTGATCGATCTTTCGGAGGCGACGACGGGCTTGATGTTCTTGCCCGTGATAAACCCAAGGTCGTCTAACATTAAAATATTCGAGGGGTCGGAGACTGCTATCGTCAGATCAGCGCCATCGACGCTTATGGGAACGAGAAATTTCTCGAGCGCCGTCTCACGGGGAATGAGCCCGATCACGCTCCGGTCGGTTTCGCAGCCGTCGATATCCATGGACGGGACCCCGTACTCCTTGCTCAGGAATTCGACAAGCTGCTGCTCCTTAACGTAGCCGAGGGCGGCAAGGGACTCGCCCAGATCGCAGCCGCTCTCTTTACCCGATTCGACAGCTTCCCTTATCTGCTCGAGGCTGACCAAACCTTCCCTGACCAGCAATTTTGCCAGATTAGTTCTCACAACGGAGAGATGAGCAATTATCATGCCACTGCGCAAAAAGGGAGCGATGTTTTATAACATACTGTAATTATTGCATTATACCACCCACAAACCCGCTCTATATACCTAACAAAAGCTGACAAAAAACGTCAATAATATGAAATCAATGCGCAGTTGACACCCGTACGGTGCGCCTGGTACGGGAAGTGAAACCTTCTCCTTTTCTAAGGGGGAGGGGAAATATGCATCCTTCGGCAGGCTCACGTCTACGCTGAAGCTTAGCCGGGCAGGCAGGATGAACGTCGCAGCCGGAACCCTCTCCAGCGTGCAGGAAGATTCAGTATGGACTCCTGTTGCAATGGACGGCAGACACAATTTATCGGTGGAGTTTCATAAACACTCGGGGAATGTTTAATTTTTAGAATGCTTTGCTTAAGTTTTAGGCACTTTTAATTTGGGACTTCTCTTATAAGCCCCTTTTATCATTGATTGAAAAGCTTTTAGATAAGTGGTATGTTGTTTGCAATCATTGGATGGGAAGGAGGAATATCCCATGAAAAAAGTAGAAGCCATCATTAAGCCTTTCAAGCTGGACGATGTAAAAGAGTCCCTCAAGGAAATAGGTGTCCAGGGCCTGACAGTTACCGAAGTAAAGGGCTTCGGCAGACAGAAAGGACACACCGAACTCTACAGAGGGGCCGAATACGTCATAGATTTCCTGCCCAAAATCAAGCTCGAGATTATCGTATCCGATGACATGGTGACCAAGGTCATAGATGCTATAATGGACAGCGCAAAAACAGGTAAAATCGGCGACGGGAAGATATTTATTTTACCGATGGAAGAAGTCATCAGAATTAGAACCGGAGAGAGGGGCGAAGACGCCTTATAATTCACTGAAACTTAAAAATATAGAACCATAGGAGGAGCAGTAAGAACATGCCCACAGCAATAAAGTCCAAGAGCAAAGGAGGATCGGAGGAGATGCTTCCCAAGAAGCCCTCTGATGTGTTGAAGATAATTAAGGATCACAGCATAGAGGTCATAGACCTGCGTTTTCTCGATTTCGTTGGTATGTGGCAGCATTTCAGCGTACCAGCGCACGTGTTCGAGCTCGGCACGTTTGAAGAAGGTCTCGGATTCGACGGATCGAGCATAAGAGGATGGCAGTCGATCCACGCAAGCGACATGCTTGTAATCCCGGACCCCGAAACGGCCAGAATCGATCCGTTCATGACACACCCTACACTGGCGATAATATGCGACATAGTGGACCCGATCACGCGCGAGCCCTATTCCCGCGACCCCCGCAACATAGCGAAAAAGGCCGCGGCCTATCTGAAGAGCACCGGCATCGGAGACACGGCGTTTTTCGGACCGGAGCTCGAGTTCTTCATCTTCGACGACGTAAGATACGACCAGACCTCGAACACAGGCTATTATTTCGTGGACTCGATCGAAGGCATATGGAACTCCGGCAGGGACGAGAACCCGAACCTCGGCTATAAACCGAGACACAAGGAAGGGTATTTCCCGACGCCGCCCTCGGACACGTTCCAGGACATGCGCTCGGAAATGGTCAGGGAGCTCGAGAAGCTCGGAATCGAGATAGAAGCTCACCATCACGAAGTCGCCACGGCCGGACAGTGTGAAATCGACATGAGGTTCTCTCCGATCGTGCAGATGGGCGACCAGATGATGTGGTATAAGTACGTACTCAGAAACGTAGCGAAGAAGTACGGAAGGACGGTCACGTTCATGCCGAAGCCCCTTTTCGAAGACAACGGCTCGGGCATGCACGTCCACCAGTCCATATGGAAGAAGGACAAGCCGCTCTTCGCAGGTAACGGCTACGCCGGAATGAGCGACCTCGCGATGAACTACATTGGCGGCATCCTTAAGCACGCAAGAGCATTATGCGCCTTCACGAACCCGACAACGAACTCGTACAGGAGGCTCGTCCCGGGATTCGAGGCCCCGGTAAACCTGGCATATTCAGCAAGGAACAGGAGCGCCGCAATAAGGATCCCGATGTACTCGCCGAGCCCCAAGGCCAAGAGGCTCGAGTGCAGGTTCCCGGACCCCTCATGCAACGGCTATCTCGCGTTCTCAGCGATGCTGATGGCGGGACTCGACGGCATTGAGAAGAAGCTCAGCCCCGGCGAGCCGCTCGATAAGGACATATACGCGCTCGGCCCTGAGGAATTGGCGGGCATACCGAACGTTCCCGGATCGCTCGAAGACGCGCTCAAGGCGCTCGAAGCCGACCACGAGTTCCTCATGAAGGGAGACGTATTCACCGAAGACGTTATCGAGACCTGGATCGAGTACAAGACCGACAAGGAAGTAAACCCTGTGAAGCTGAGACCCGTCCCGTACGAGTTCAAGCTTTACTTCGACGTGTAAACAAACCGCCCTTACGGCGCAGTGAAGACTTGAAGGCGGCGGCCCTCGTCGGGCCCGCCGCCTTTTTTTATGCCCCTCCATTGACGAATTCTCGCGTTGTTTCTGTCAGTGCAGAGTATCGTACGCCTGCGAGACCTTGGACTTATCTCAGGACAGGCGTACATTCGGCTTCGCACAGCTACGCCGGACGAGCAGTGCGAGCGGGTTTGGTTAGATGGATGAATGAAAGGAAATAAGGAATCGCGGCTGAAAGCCGCTCCTACATTTTATTAGAAGATGAGATTGCTACGGCTCAATCCGGTTTGGCGTTGTGACGCTGTGAAAAGTCGGACCCTCGCAAAAAAAGAAGCTATATTATCCTTCTTTTCCTTGATGAAAAGAAGCAAAAATCAACCGACAGAACATAATTTGCTAAAAAAATCCTGCGTTTAATCTAAAATCTTTCAATAGAAAGCTGAAAGATTTTTTTACGCTTAAACACGCGATTTTCTTAACGCAAATTCTGTAATGTCGGGGAATATAGACCCACTACATTTCGTGCGATCACGGAAACAGCTCCGACCGGCAACTTATTACTAAGTTTCGCCGGAGAGAAATCGTGCCCGTTTCAAAAGCTCTGCCAGATGATTATGAACACGAGGATCGCGAAAGCCCCTATGGCCATGAGCGTCGCGTAGCTGCGGAGCACCCCGCTCTGAGCGGCCTGAAGGGTGAGAGCCATGTCTTTCAGAATATCCGCGACCCCGTTCACGGCCCCGTCTATGAACCTCAGATCGAATTTCGCGGCCTGCTCGGAAAGGTACCTGAAAGGCTCGACGAATACATAGTTATACAGCTCGTCCACGTACCACTTGTGGAGGGATCCCTCGTACAGAGGCTCTATAGATTTACTGGAAGCGATCTTTTCGGGAAGGGACGGCTTGAAATAGTAAAGATAGCAAGCAGCAACTATGCCGACTGCGGCGGCCGATATAGTAAGCACTATCAGCGCCGTATGACTGAGCAGATGATGCCCGGCCGAGATAAAGTTATCCATTGTAATCGATGAGGAAACGAACTTGTCGAAGAGGTTCGATTCGTGTATACCGACGAGCTCTCCCATGAATTCGGGGACGCCCATATATCCGCCCACTATCGAAAGGAACGCCAGCACCATGAGCGGGACAGTCATGGTCGGGGGCGACTCGTGTATATGGTCCCTGACCTCGTCGGAGACCCTGGATTTCCCTTCGAACGTGAGGAGGTAGAGCCTGCCCATATAGACTGCAGTAAGAATCGCGGTAACGAGGCCGATCAGCCAGTGTATCGAATAGCCCCGGTCGTACACAGTGCCGAGTATGGCGTCCTTGCTGAAAAAGCCAGCGAAGAAGGGAATGCCCGCTATCGCCAGCGTGCCTATGAGGAACGTTATAGCAGTCAGCGGGATGAATTTCCTGAGCCCGCCCATGTGTCTTATATCCTGCTCGCCCGAGAGCGCATGTATGACGCTCCCAGACCCCAGGAAGAGGAGGGCCTTGAAGAATGCGTGGGTAACGAGATGAAAGAGACCGGCCGTATACGCGCCGACGCCTATGCCCATGAACATGTAGCCGAGCTGGCTGATCGTGGAATAGGCGAGCACCTTTTTTATGTCGTTCTGAGTTACGGCGATCGTTGCCGCGAGGAATGAGGTCAATGCAGCAACGGTGACCACGACCATCTGTGCCGTGGGCGACTGGGAATAGATTACGCTGCACCTGGCTATCATGTAGGCGCCTGCGGTGACCATGGTGGCCGCATGTATGAGAGCGCTCACCGGCGTGGGGCCCGCCATGGCATCGGGCAGCCATACATATAACGGTATCTGCGCGGATTTGCCGACCGCACCCACGAAGAGGAGGAGGGCGATGACAGTGATAACGGCTGAGGGGACTGCGCTCATGAAAGCAGGGTCTGACGCCTTTCCGAACACGTCCTGGTAGTTGACGGAGCCGAATACGAAGAATATGAGGAAGATTCCCAAAATAAACCCGAAGTCCCCTATCCTGTTCACGATAAAGGCTTTTCTGCCGGCATCGGCGTTATCCGGGTTCTCGTACCAGAAACCTATGAGGAGGTATGATGCGAGGCCAACCCCTTCCCAGCCTACGAACATGAGGGGGAAGCTGTCGCCGAGGACGAGGGTGAGCATAAAAAAGATGAAAATATTAAGGTAAGTGAAATACTTCGAATAAGCCTTGTCGTGGTGCATGTATCCGACCGAATAGAGGTGTATCAGGAACCCGACCCACGTGACTATGAGAGCCATTACGCAGGAGAGCGTATCGAAGAGGAGCTCGAAGCTCACGGTAAAACCGCCCGAGGGTATCCATACGAAGAGGTTCTGTATTATCTCCCGGCGTGTCGGCTCTAAAGACAGGAGCTTGAAAAAGAGCGCGGATGAAATGAGGGCGGATACGAGAACGACGCCGCACCCGACAACACTCACAATCGTTTTTTCAGTGTGCTCGTCCCTGCCGAGGTATTTCTTCCAGAAACCCGAAGCAAAGAAGAGGCCGTTTACGGCCGCGCCCAATAGAGGGATGAGAATAATCCAGACTATCATCAGATTCTAACCTTTCAGTATCTTCAAAATATCGACGTCGAGTGTCTCCCTGTGCGCATAAACGGCGACGACCAGGGCGAGCCCGACCGCAACTTCGGCCGCAGCGACGGTTATGGACATTATCATGAACACCTGTCCCGTCATGTCGTTATGAGCACGTGAGAACGCGACGAAAGCGAGGTTCGCGGAATTGAGCATCAGCTCGAGCGACATAAGGACAACGATGAGGTTCCTCCTCGCAATCACGCCATAAGCCCCGATGACGAACAAAATCGCGCTCAAGACGAAATAATGCTCGAGAGAAACGCCCATATCAGCTCTCCCTCCTCTTCGCTATGGCGACTACGCCGATTATCGCGGCCACTATCAGAACGGATGTAAGCTCGAAGGGCAGGAGATAATCGGTGAACAGGAGCCTGCCGACGCCTTCGACAGTGCCGAACCCCTCCGTGGGCGCGGCAGGCGCGCCCGACTGGGAAAAGGCTCTATTGAACCCCATGCTGGCGAAATATCCCGTGAACAGAATCACTACGAGGAAGACGCTTACCTTAAAAGCCATATTCCGGGCGTCGAAACTGAGCGCTTCCGGCCTCAGGTTCAGAAACATGACGGTAAAGAGGAACAGAACCATTATAGCGCCCGCATAAACGAGTATCTGTATGGCCGCCACGAAATGGGCCAGGAGGAGGACGAAGAGCACGGCTGTGGAAAAGAGCGTCAACACGAGCGACACGGCGCTCGAGACCGGGTTTTTGTGCGTTATTACGAGAAGGGCCCCTGCAACCGAGAGGGCCGCGAACACATAGAATACTACCGTTTCCAAACCGTAAAAACCTCCCGGATATGAAGACAAACAAGCTGTTTAAGAGGTGAATGAATTATATTTGAGATAGCGGGATAGTCAAACCTGTCGGTTGAGGGAATGACAGAAATGCACTCCTCACCCTTACTCTGAAACAAGTTCAGGGCAACTCCTCTCTCACGGTCAAAGAAAACCAAAATCCACCCTAACCCTCCTTTACGAAAGGAGGGAATTAAAAGAAAAAGCAAACGATAGATTTCCCCCGGTTTGTTTTCTGCAGCTGAGAAGTGGTGTGGAAGTGGCAAATTCGTAATTAACCGAGGGCGTCCTGCTTCTCGCTCGCTCGAAGCAGTGGTCGAAATGACATGCAGTGTTGGTGCCCGGACGGTCGCGGCTGGAAGCCGCTCCTACAGACATGATGCAAGATACAGGATGCAGGATTAAAGACAGGATGCAGGATTAAAGAAATGGATTCCCTATAAAGACATTCGGGAATGACAAGATAATTGAGGTTATCAGCGGCTTTTTCCGACCCCTATCTTGTCGCAGTACGCCTCCACTGGACAGATGCTGCATTTGGGTGATAAAGGACGGCAGATATACTGGCCGAACGCCACGAGCAGGCTGTTGTAGTCTATCCAGTACCTCCTGGGGAGTTTTTTCCTGAGCGCCATTTCGGTCTCATACGGGTTCCTGGTTTCTATGTACCCGAGCCTGTTCGAGATCCTGTGGACGTGTGTGTCGACGCATATCCCGTGCTTTCCGTATCCGAGCGTGAGGACGAGGTTAGCCGTCTTTCTGCCGACGCCTTTAAGCCGCAGCAGCTCTTCGAGGTCGTCGGGCACGCGCGAGCCGTGCCTGTCTATGAGCTCGCGGCATATCCCGCATATGTTCTTCGCTTTCGTCCTGTAAAAGCCGACCGGATATATAGCTTCCGCAATCTCTTTCTCGCCGAGCGCGAGCATGTCCCGCGGGTTGTCGGCCAGGGCGAAGAGCCTCCTCGAGGCCTCGGCCGTGGTCTCGTCCTTCGTCCTCAGACTCAGCACCGTGGAGATGAGGACCCTGAAGGGGTCGCGCGAGGTCTCGGCCTCAAGCGTTACCGCGGGGACGCTCCACTTGGGAAACTCTTTTTTCAATACGCGTATGATTTCGGATATATGACCGGTTTTCATTCAAGTGCGAATAAATCGATGATACACATGTTAGGACGGGTAATCCAGACCGGAGGGAAATAAAAAAGGGTGCAGCGCCATATAACTGGATGCACCCCAATCGGCCTCTCTTCGATTCGAACGGGCAGGCCGCCGTAAAGCCCGCCCGCTACCTTGTTGTCAGTTATATACTTCCATCAAGCTCCTCAAGACAGGAGCGGATTTCGACCTCCTTATCCTGTCGAGGGCTTTTTTTTCTATCTGCCTTATCCTCTCTCTCGTTAGGCGGAACTTCCTGCCTATCTCGTCGAGCGTATACGGGCAGTCGTAGCCTATGCCGAACCTCATCTTCACGACTTCCCTCTCCCTCATCGAAAGCATGAGCAGGGCGTCGTTTATGTTATCGGGGATGGATATCTCGGCGATCACGCTGTCGACCTCGAGAGAGCTCGAATCTTCCATAAAGTCCATGTACGTCACTTTCTCTCCGTTCCACACGGGAGTGTCGAGTCTCACTACCTTGTTCACGCTCGACTCCAGTATTCTTTTCACGTTCTCGACGCTCATCTGCGCCTTCTCCGCTATTTCCTCGGCGTATGGCTCCCTCTCGTAATCCTTGGTCAGGAGCCTCCTCACGTGCCTTACCTTGCCCGCCTTTTCCAGGAGATAAGCAGGCATCTTTACGGTCCGGGTCTGGTTGAATATTCCCCTCGTCATGGCCTGGTTGATCCACCAGCAGGCGTAAGTGGAGAACCTGTAGCCCTTGGTGTGGTCGAACCGCTCGACCGCCTTGATCAACCCGAGGTTCCCCTCCTGAATGAGATCGAGAAACGGGACGCCCCTTCCGACGTACCTCTTCGCCATGCTGGCAACGAGCCTGAGATTGGCCTTGATGAACCTGTTTCGGAGCTGAAACCCTTTCGTCACATAGGCTTCGTAGAGCTTCGTGTAAAGCAGCAGCTCCCTTTCGGCGGTCAAGCGCTTTCTCCCGTTTGAAGATACAGCTCCGGCGTTCGTCTCAATGAAGCTCCTGACCCAGGAATTGAGCGCGACGATATCTTCACCGAGCCTCTTCCCGATAATCCTTTCGATCTTTTTTCTAAGCGTCTTCGCCCTCTCCTCGCAGCATTTTATCTTAGCGGCTACGTGCGCCTCCTCGTGAGGCGCCAGGAGAGCCTCAGTGCTCACCTCTTTGAAATACGCGTTTACGAGCCTTAAATCCTGACTTATTTCCTCTTCCCCAACCGTTTTTTCGGTAATATTCTGCTCGGTTTCCTCAGTAATCTGCGATTCTTCATCGAAGAATATATCGACGTCTTCCAATTCGTCCTGGTCGAAGCTCTCCACTATGGAGGATTCCGCGTGGCTGACTGCGAAATCGTCGAATACGTCTGCAAATTCAGGCTTCTTTAACATTTTTAGCCTCCTTCAGTTTAAGATGCTCACGGCTGGTTTGTGGATGCATCTATGTTCAATCGATCTTGTATCTATAAACCATTACGAACAGCAATTGGTTTCAGATTCAATTCAAGAGCGATAACATGAACAAATCATTGAAGAAAACCCCGTTAAACGGAACGTTCAGGCAGGAATTCCCGGATATTGTTATTTCCGGACGGTGTCCGCTCATAATTACTTATACGAAAGGGGGTCGATAACCATTCGGGAGACGGAATACGGTACTTTCAATATTCCGGATTATTTTTTATGAATCTCCGGGGGATTGATTCAATGTCCGGCGATGCGGCGATCACTGAAGAGTGGAATTATCGAGGCTCCCCGAGGCGTAGCTCCTTATATCCTCCCACTTTTGAATGAGAGACCTGAGTGAGCTGTCAGCCTCGGTGTAATGCCCTTCTTTCAGCAAACGGAGGAACTTCCAGGCCTCTCCGACCGAACGTTCATTCTCAAGGCTGTAGGGATTTATGACCGAGCATAGCTCGCCGTAGTTTAGAACGATGAAACCGCCGTCATCGAAACCCGAGAGCCACATCCTGAGCTCGGCCAGGCCGCGTGATAAATCTTCCGCGAGATACATGCAGCTCGAAGCGTCGAGCTCCGCGGGATGCTTATCCGCAACGCCGGAGACGATCTCTATTGCTTCGTCGAGCCTGCCGAGTGCCGTGTTGACGCGCGTATCGTAATGAAGCGCGTTGAACCCCCAGTGCGTGTAGAGGGTCTGCCTGTCTTCCTCGCTGAACAGCACGAGCCATTCGACCGGGATGAAGTTCTCGCAGAAAAACAGGTTCGCCTTCGATTTGAAGGGGGCGACGTAATATTTCCCGTCTTCGTCTTTGGTAAAGAAGCAGTGCTCGATCTCATCCTGAGACATTCCCAGGCTCTCCGACAGGGCGTTTACGAAAGACTCGTATTCGTTCCCGAACCACACACCGAAAGGCGAAGTCGGCCCTCCCCAATACTGCTCGTAGAACTGCACGTATTCGTTCCAGTAATAGCTTTTATCCGTGAGACTGCCGAGGGGCTCATACAAGACGAGCGTGCTCTTGGCCATAAGAAAGTAATAAACCAAACGACGCGCAAAATCAATCGAAGAGGGCGGCGATCAGACCGCAGGTCGGTATCTTGTTCCCAGGCGGAATCCTGAGGGACGTTTAAGGAGCGGGCACACTTACTTGCCGGGGAACCCCGCATAACTGACCGAAAGTCAATAAAAAAACGATTGACAAAGGCTTTAGATACTGCTTAATATCATGGTATGGCTGAAATTTCACTGGAAGAAATCATAAGGGAAGCGAAGAAAAGAAAAATAGACCTCGGGGCCGACCCTGAAAAGACAATCAAGGTTTGCTCGAGGCTGGGACTCATACCGAAACCAAAAAGAAAGAAAATTACGGAAGGGGGCGTGACGAAGACGCGCCTCATCTTCCCAGAAGCCACTCTCGAGAAGCTCGCTCACATCAAGGCCATGAAATCCGAAGGCCTCACACTCGAGGAGATAAGGGACAGCTTCGCGCTCGAGTACGTGCAGGGGGCGTTAAAAGACCTCTTGAACAACGCCGACGACGAGAAGGTGAAGGAGCTCGCAAACATCATCAGCAAGGAGAAGGAGCTGGAGTCGATAGTAGAGGCCCCGCTCGTCTATCTCATAGAAGGGATGTCGCCAGAAGAGGCAAAGAAGCTCCTCACGTTATTTTTCGGGGTGGGTTATTACGCACTACTCGAAGCGCAGAAGTCGCTCGAGGAATTCAAGTTCAACGACGCGAGGAGGTCGCTATTCAGGGCGATATTCTATAACTCGATCGCGGTCCTGAGGCTCGCAAGGACGACAAACGACACCAAGCTCGAGGAGACGGCATTCGAGCTCTACGAAAAGACGGTGATCGAGCCCATAGGAAGGGCGAGCGAGAGGGTCAGGAAGGAATTCATAAACTCGTTCGAGAGGTATCTGAAGGAAAAGGGCCTGACGAATTAGGATTGTAGTTTCAGAGCATTCTCTTCGCGATGTAATCGGAAATACTATCCACGGTCTCGAAAAATTCAGGCGTTATCTCGGCTTCGTCGAGCCTGACGCCGAACTCCTCTTCGAGTGCTACCAGGAACTCGAGCCTTGATACGGAATCGACCCCTACGCCGTACTCGAGGAGCGGGGCATTGTCGCCCAGACCGCCGGCGTCGATATCCCGGAGCACATTCCCCGTGAGGACTTTCTTTACCCTTGCCTTTATGTCATCCCTCATTCTGCATTATCCCTTATGCGCTCACTTCAATCTCTCTCTCAATATTTTACCAGCCGGGCTCCTCGGAAGCTCCGGGCGGAATTCGACGAGAGCCGGGAGCTTGTACCCGGCGATCCTGTCCTTGAGGAAGTCGAGCACGTCCTTAACATCCATCGGCCGCCGGGCGACTATGACAGCTTTCACCCGCTCGTTCCCGAGGTTATCCGTAATACCAAGTACCGCGGCCTCGACAACGTCCGGGTGCCGCGAGAGGAGGCTCTCCACTTCTTCCGGGTCGACCTTGAAGCCGCCGACGTTGATGAGGAATTTCTTGCGCCCCTTGATGTATATATAACCCGCTTCGTCAATGAAACCCAGATCGCCCGTGAAGTAATACCCATCCCTGAACACCCTCGCCGTTTCCTCGGGAAGCCCGTAATAGCCTGTGGTCATGGAGGGGCTTTTTACGGCTATCTCCCCCGTCATTCCCGCGGCGACTTCAAATCCGTCTTCCCCGAACACCTTCACGATTACGTTCTTCACGGGCCTGCCTACGGAACTCCGCCGCGTCTCTATCTCATCTTCGCCGCAGAGGTTGATCGATATGACCCCCGTCTCCGTCGATCCGTACAGCTGCCGCGGATAGACGGAAAACCTCTCATGGAATTTGAAAAAGGTACGTTCCTGAAGCGGTGCGCCTGCTGATATGACAAGTTTCAGCGAAGTGAAATCCCCGGGCTCGGCCAGGTGCGTCTTCGAGAGCACGTCGAGCATGACCGGGACGGCCGGGAAGACCGTAATGCGCTCCCTTTCGAGGAGATCGAGGACCCGGTTCCTGTTGAACTCCCTTGAAACGACTACAGTAGCCCCTGATTTGACGGCGCTTATAAAGTTCCCGAAGGCGTAAGTGTGAGAAATGGGGACGGCGAAGAGTATCCTGTCTTCGCAGGTCCAGCCGACTGTCTGCGTGTGGTTGTCCGCGAGGGCGGATAGATTGTAGTGTGTCCTCGCAACCCTCTTCGGTTTTCCGGTGGACCCGGTCGAGTAAAGATATACCGCCTCGTCTTCCGGCCCGGCGGCCAGGGCGTCGAAGTCCTTTCCCGCTAGCTGTCCGTGGAACTTCCAGCCAGCGCCCTCTCCTTTTATCGATACGACCTTTACGCCTTTCCCGGACGAAGCCCCGGAAGCGGTATGCTCGAGCTCGTCCGATGTAACAATCAGCCTCGCGCCCGAATGCTCGAGATAAAATGCGACCTCTTCCGTCTTGAAGGTGCTGTTTACAGGGACCGATACGGCGCCGGCGAGAGACGCTCCGAAAACAGCCGTCACGAACTCGATAGAGTTGGGGAGGAATATTGCCACCCTGTCCCCTTTTTTAATTCCGCGTGAGGAGAGAAAGGACGCGAAGCCCCGGGAGATGCGGGCGAGGTCCCCATACGTGACGCTCACGCCGTCTTCTATGACGGCAGTGCGATAGGAGAACCGTTCTTCCGCCGATAACAATATTTCAGTCAGCGTGCTCATAATCGTCGATGTCGAGTGATTCGTGGACTATAGTTGCCCACATCAGAATACATAAGAAAGCGGTATATTGCTCTTCTTTTCCTGAAACAACCCTGAAACGAGTTCAGGGCGGGCCCTCCCACTTTGAAAAAGGGTGAGGTATATAAGGAAATCGCGGCTGGAAGCCGCTCCTACGTGGAAGGTGCAAGATGCAGGATAAAGAAAAACAAAATGTAACAACAAATCCCTCCCAACCTCCCTTTACGAAAGGGAGGGGGGGGTTTAATTGGTCAGGCAAAGGCGGTTTTGAAGGGTCGTATATGAGCACACATTGTGTGCCGCCGGATTTGGCAGAAGGAAATATCGGAGTCAAGAAAGTTACAACCTAGCATACAGGAGAGAGCGACCGATTCCTCTAATTTGGCTTCAGCAACATTGGGATGATGGATAATACGTCCCGTGCACTCAACCAGGTGCGACCAATTCCTCACAAGCTCGGAATTGTTGATCGGAATCGTTTGTGAATGTCGGGAAATACAACCCCCCTTCATCACATGTTATCCAGGAGAATACCAGCCCCAAAATATTTAACACCTATAATAATGACCAATCAAGACTACGGATAGATTCCGGCAGCGCGTAATGATTCAGTTTCCTCAAAACCGAACATTAAGTTCATGTTCTGCACTGCTTGCCCCGATGCCCCCTTGACGAGATTGTCGAGAGCCGTGACCGTAATAAGCCTGTCTCCCTTCACACGGAAGCCGATCGCGCAAACGTTGGAAGACCTCACGTCCTTGACCTCGGGCAACGTCTCCCCGGCATATATCCTGATAAAGGGCTCGCCGCCGTAATATCTCTCGTAGATATCCGAGATATATCCGGGCGTGGCATCATCCCTGAGCCGTGAGTAGATCGTCGTCAGTATGCCCCTGTTGATCGAGAGAGTATGGGACATGAAGCTGATTCCGACCTTTCTCCGTGAGAGAAGCGAGAGAATATCTTCCATTTCCGGCCCCTGGGTCTCGGATGCGGACAGATTGACCCTTACGTTCTCGTTCGATTCCGGGAAATGGTGAGGAAGCGACGGGGCGCGTCCCCCGCCTGAAGCCCCCGCCTTGGCGTCGGCCACTATCGAGCCTGTGTCAACGAGGTTTTCCGATAGAAGCGGATACAACCCTAGTATGACCCCCGCGGCGAAGCATCCGGGGTTCGCCACGAGATTCGCGTTCGTGATCTTGTCCCTGAAGAGTTCCGGGATCCCGTAGACCGCTCCCTCAAGCAAATCCTTGAATTTATGAACGCCTCCATAGAGCTTCTCATAAACGGACGGTTCTCTGAACCTGAAATCCGCGCTGAAATCTATGACGCGCACGCCCGTATCGAGGAGCCTCGCCGTAAAGTGCATGGATGAGCCGTGAGGGAGGCAGGAGAAGGCCACGTCCACCTTACCCAGGTCTTTCAGTCCCGCCACACTCCTGCACTCGAGGTCCGAGAAACCCCTGAGATGGGGGAAGACCTCGTATATCTTCTTACCCGCGAACTTCTCGGACGTAAGCCATTCGAGGCTTACTCCTGGGTGGACAGAGAGGAGTCTCAGGAGCTCGGCCCCTGTATAACCCGTAGCCCCGAGTACCCCCGCCTTTATGCTCATATTTTTACGGCTCCGCTGCATCATCTTCCAATTATTTCAGACTATTATGCTGCAACCCCTCTATGCCAGTTTCCACGCAGAAGACCACGCTTGCCAACCCCAGCAAACACAGATATTGTTATCCTGAACGCAGATGCGTACGAGATTTGAAGTACTTACGACGTCTCTACTTTCTTTAGTCATTTCCTTCAATTTATTACTATACTCTTTACAGCGTTATTCTCCACCCGAAGCCGACTCTCCTTCGTTCTCCGTACTTTACTGCACATCACATAGCTATGAGCAATATCTGTCAGCAACGATAGAGCTGATATACGGGGATGAGGGTGAAACCGGGACCGAAAAGCATTGCTTCTGCCATAGCTGCTGCAGCTCGGGTTTCAAATCCGAAATTCCAAAACCCGCAGCCGCTCCTTCCGCGACGTGCGTAGACAGAAGCCGCTTCCCTATCGAGAACCAGTCCGCCGAATCGGACTATCTCGATAGCAACATCCCTATACGCTCACCCCCGGCTGTCGTAATTTAGCCAAGCTATTAATTGCATATCCAGACGCGGGCATGTCTTAACAAGAGCGCCCTCCCGTGAGCGTCTGTCATTTCCGGGCGGATTATCACAGTGATCTAACCGATCGTTCAATCAACTGTCGGAGCCGGTGAAGGTGCGGAATAAGCACGCTTCAGCCTATGGTGATAGCGCCGCCCGGACGGTCTGACCTAACTTATACACAGGGAGAAATATTACTATGAAAGCCAATGCAGCAATCACAATAATAGCAATGCTGTGTCTGTTATCGGTTTTATCATTTTCGAACGAGACGGCTGCTCAGCTCTGGGACTCCGACCGGCCCGACGCGAACGCTCCGGCCGGGGTCATGGACGACCAC
This sequence comes from Thermodesulfobacteriota bacterium, assembly GCA_040754335.1. NCBI lineage: Bacteria > Pseudomonadati > Thermodesulfobacteriota > Thermodesulfobacteriota bacterium. The sequence continues at coordinate 78,168 of JBFMCV010000007.1, forward strand.
GTCCACAGGGCGGGGCACTGGATGCTGAGTTACAGGTTCATGTATATGAGCATGGAGGGGTTGAGAAACGGAACGCATAAAGTGAGCAACCGGGAGGCGCTCGAGAAATACATGATGATCCCGACGAAGATGGACGAACAGATGCACATGTTCGGGATCATGTACGCGCCGACGGACTCGATAAACGTAATGGCCATGATACCCTACGTCAGGAAATCGATGACCCACGTAAACCGGATGGGGGAGCACTCAAGCGTAACCAACGACGGGCTGGGCGACGTGTCGATAACCACCATATTCAAAATATTCGACGCGCACAGGCAGAGGGTCCAGCTTAATGCCGGACTGAGCTTTCCGACAGGATCTATAGATGAAAGGGGCTCCTACGATATGCAGCTGGGCTCGGGGACGTTAGACCTGATTCCGGGGATCACTTATCTCGGCCAATACGGGAGGTTCTCCTGGGGAGCGCAGGCGAGCGGGGTAATCAGGATCGCCGAGAACAAAAAGGATTATGCGCTCGGGGACAGGCTCGACGCGACTGCATGGGGGGCGTGGGACTGGTTTAACTGGATAAGCACCTCGGCGAGGGCGGACTGGCAGTCGTGGGGGAACGTAAACGGCGCGAACCCCGCTCTCAACCCTGAAATGATGCCATGCGCAGACCCCGATCTCCAGGGAGGAGACAGGCTCGACCTGCTGCTCGGCGTCAACTTCTACGTGCTGGAGGGACCTGCGTTCATAAAAGGGCAGAGGCTCTTCGCCGAATTCGGCCTCCCGGTCTATCAGAACCTCGACGGGCCGCAGTTAGAGACGGATTGGGTGCTGTGGCTCGGGTGGCAGTACGGCTGGTCCTTCGGAGGAAAGCACCACGGGCACAAGGGACACCATTGACAGTCGTCCATTGAAAACCGTAACACCGGCCGGGGAAGACCTCTCTTTTCCAGCCGGCGTTACAACATCTATGTAAAAATAAAGTATTTTCAGTTAATATAGGTTTAGCGGGAAGCGGCCGGCTGTAGCGTATTATTTTTAACCATTAACCAACTACTATGGAGGATAGGATCATGGTTAAATTACTGAGCAGGCATTCGATCTTATTAATAATACTAGTTATGGCCTCATTCATGTCGTACGGTTTTTGGGGATGCGACAGCGGGGGCGGCGGGGGCGGCGGCAACAAGACCAGGATCAACGGAACGGTGCTCGAGGTCGTAACCGGCTCGGTATCAGACATAAAGGTCACCGTCTTTAACAGTAATGATAAAAAGATTGACTCAACAAGAACCAACCAGCTTGGTCAATTCACTCTCAGATTCAAGCCCAACGCGGATACAGTAAAAATAGAGTTCGAAGGGTCCAATTTCACGCTTTCCAGGTTCATCGCCGTTACACGGGACAGCGATGTGATATTCAACGTGACGCTGATAGTATCGCCCGGGGAGATCATTGTCAACGACTGGACAGTATTTCAGGACCCGATACGCGGCGATGGCACGGACGAGTTTTCATTCGACTCCCTCGAAGCCGACTTCGAGATAGACGGGGACGGGAACACCTGCATCAGGTCCCACGGGGAAAGCCTCGTCGAGATAACGGCGAGGAGCATAACACTCAGCGACTGCAATATAGGAATAGATACACAGGGCTCGGGATTCGTCCTTCTCGAAGCCGATTTCGATATTACCATTAGCGCCAACAAGGACGCCATAAAGACGAGCAACGAATCGTTCGTCAGGGTCACACAGACCGTCTCGCCGATAGATAACAACATATTTATCACGTCTCTCAGGGAAAACGGAATAAAGGCAGCAGGCTCATCCGAGGTCGAAATCGATCCCCAGAACGACTGCTCTATAAGCGGCGCGAAGTCGGCGATAAACCAGTCGGGCTCATCCGTGGTCGATCCCGACGGATGTACGCTCGTCGACGGATGAGGCGGGAGGCCCCTTCATCGCGGGCCTTCGCAGAAGTCTATACAATCAGTCAACTGCGACCTGTGCTTCTCAATTTGGCTTTTGTAACGACGATACGAAGTAATTTCTGCGTTCGTGCTCTTAACCATTAGCGACCGATTCGCTTTGTCTTCTGCAGCGGTTTAGCCGAACATTCGCATTGAAGCACTTAATCCAAGAGGTCCGGTTGTTCGCTCGCTCACAACCGTTACTTGCTCTAAATTGTTGCTTAGGACTGTTGTTCGGGAATGACTAAAAAGATAAATCCCCCTTACTCCCCCTTTTTCTAAGGGGGAAATTAAATGACAAAAACAAATGTGAGATAGCGGCTGTTCCTGCAGAACCTCGCACAGACAGATAAAAAATATCGCGGCTGGAAGCCGCTCCTACAGATTTAAAAGAGAGATGCTGTAACGAGTTCAGCATGACAAAATTATTTTAATGTACCCCCTCACCCTATCCCTAATTTGGTTTAGAAGATATTGAGCCTGAAGTTGATGTACTTAATTGCCTCTGTTCAGAAGGGACCGATTGCTCTTATTCATCGCAACCGTTCCTCGCTGGGGAGAGGAAAAACAAGGATACCTCTTTCGACAACTTTCCGGCTTCGCTTCGGACTCCGCTATCCTCCTATGCTAAAGCTCCCGTCTTCGCGAAGCCCGCTTCGGCGGGCGAAGGAAGGTTGGGGGGGACGAGACGCCGGACGGTCCGGCTTCGCTGTGCTACGCCGTGACAAACAACCGACTTCGCTCTTCGGGCTTCGACGGACAGGGGGCGAACGGGTCTTGTCTCGCTGCCGGCATACCCAGAAGAGATACTGTCGGATCATATGCCCGGCATGTGCGTGCTTCGACACGCTCAGGGCGAACGGGTGGGGGGTGCGGCGTATTGTGTGCCGCCAATTCTGTAATGTCGGGAAAGACAAAAATTGGCGCCGAAGCGGGATGAGTCACCCGCGGGTGTTCATACGCCGCGGATTCTACACTGCACAAGGCTTGATCCCAGCTGTATGTACAGTTGGGATCAGTGGGCTTCCGCCCAGTTCTTTCCGGTGCCTATCTCGACCACGATCGGGACGCTGAGCTTCCAGGCTCCTTCCATTTCTTCCCTCACCATGCGTGATACCGCATCGAGCTCGTCTTCCGGGACTTCGAATAGAAGCTCGTCATGAACTTGAAGTATCATGCGTGTCTTTAAACCGGACGCGAGCCTCTCGTGAATCCTTATCATGGCGATGTTGATTATGTCGGCTGCCGAGCCCTGTATCGGCGTGTTCATCGCCGTCCGCTCCCCGAAGCCCTTCCTGTTCCTGTCCTCCGAAGCGAGCTCCGGTATCGGACGCCTCCTGCCGAGGATTGTCTCTGCATAACCTTTTCTCTTCGCGTCGCTTACGGATTTATCGATGTATTCCCTTACCTTCCCGTAGCGCTTGAAGTACTCGTCTATGTAGCTCTTCGCAATCGATACCGAAGTGCCGAGCTGCTTCGCGAGGCCGAAAGCGCTTATACCGTAAATAATTCCGAAATTGATGCTCTTCGCGAGCCTCCTCATATCGGGTGTCACGAGGTCGGGGGTTACGCCGAATATCTCTGACGCCGTCCTGTTATGTATATCGCCTCCCGTTGTAAATGCTTCGATGAGACTTTCGTCGCCCGAGAAGTGGGCGAGCAGCCTGAGCTCTATTTGCGAGTAATCCGCCGAGAGCATTATATAGCCCTCTTCGGGGATGAACGCCTCCCTTATGCGCTTCCCCTGAGTAGTCTTTATAGGGATATTCTGGAGATTCGGGTCGCTCGAGCTGAGCCTCCCTGTGGAAGAGCCAACGGGATTGAAAGATGTGTGGAGCCTGCCTGTCCTGGGGTTGATTAGCTTCGGGAGCGCGTCCACGTACGTGGACTTGAGCTTGGAGAGGGTCCTGTGCTCGAGCACCTTCTCGGGGACGGGGTGGAATTTGCTGAGGTCGCTCAGCACCTCGACGTCGGTCGAGGACTCGCCTGTTTTCGTGAGCTTTTTCTGGGGCAGGCCGAGCGTATCGAAAAGCACCTGCCTGAGCTGTATCGGAGAGTTCAGGTTAAACTCGTAACCGACATCCTCGTATATCGACTTTTCTATCTCCTTTAGGCCTGCATCGAACTCTTTAGAGAGCTCTTTTAACCTCGCGGCGTCGACCTTTACGCCGTTTATCTCGATCCGGGCAAGGACATCTATGAATTTGAGCTCGATGTCCCTGTAGACCTTGGTCAGGTGAGCCTCTTCGAGCTCAGGGGCGAGCTTGCCCGAAAGGAGCATCGCCACGTCCGCGTCCTCGCAGGAGTAGACCTTGGCCGCCTCGAGCTCAACTTCTTCGAAGTTGATCTTGGATTTCCCCGTTCCGGTAACGTCCCTGTAGGAGATCATGCGGTGCCCCAGATAGACGCGGCAGAGCTCATCCAGACTGTAGCTCATCCTCGATGAATCGAGCATGTGGGCCGCTATCATCGTATCGAAGGAAATGCCGCCCAGCCTGAGCCCGTACATCTCGAGGAGCACCAGCTCGTATTTGAGGTTCTGGCCTATTTTCCGAAGATTTGTATCCTCGATGACGGGCTTTAATTTCCCGAGCACGAGCGGCAGCGCGAGCTGCCTCGTCGAGGAATCGGAAAGCGCCCTGTGCGCGACAGGGATGTAGTATGCCTCGTGAGGGGCGGGGCAGAGCGCGATGCCGACGATCTCGGCGAGCATGGGGTCAGGCGATGTAGTTTCGAGATCTATAGAGACCTCGCCCGTTTCCTTTATCCTTCCGATCACACGCTCCAAAGCGTCTTCGGTCATAACGAGCGAATAGTTGTCGTAGGGGACTGCACCGCTCTCATTCTTCTTTTGCGCCGCTGCTGCTCCTCCGTCTCCGCCCCCGTCGCCCAGCTCGCGGAGCAGGTTCTTGAATTCGAGCTCCTCGAATATCTCCCTCAGCTTCGCCTTGTCGAAGCCCTCGTACCTGAATTTGTCGAGCTCCATGTCGAGGTCCATATCAGTCTTTATCGTTACGAGCTCCTTACTGAGAAGGGCATCCCCCTTCTTCTCCCCGATAAGGTTACGCTGCCTTTCGGCGAGCTCGTCGAGGTTTCGAAGGAGGTTGTCGAGGGAGCCGAACGACTTGATGAGCCCTATTGCCGTCTTCTCGCCTATGCCTTTGACGCCCGGGATGTTGTCTACCGGGTCCCCCATGAGCGCGAATACGTCCGTAACCCTCTCGGGAGGGACGCCGTATTTTTGGATTACGTCTGGTATCCGGGTCTCCTTGTTCTTCATCGTATCGAGGAGTGTTACCTTGTCCGATACCAGCTGGCAGAAGTCCTTATCCCCCGTGACGAGGACGACGTCCATGCCCTGCCGCTCGTAGTCTCTCGCGATCGTGCCCATTATATCGTCCGCCTCGAACCCCTCGACGCGGAACTGCGGAATCTTGAACGCGTCCACGACGTCGAAAATCTTCTCAAACTGAGGCACCAGGTCGTCGGGCGGGGCGCCTCTGTTGGCCTTGTAGAGAGGATACATATCGTCCCTGAACGTCTTTTCCTTAGTGTCGAAAACGATCCCCAGATAGTCGGGCTTGTAGTCCTTCAGGAACTTGAATAACATTGAGGCAAACCCGTAGACGGCGTTGGTAGGGAAGCCTTTGGAGGTGCTCAAGCGTCTAATTGCGTAGTAAGCCCTGAAAATATAAGAGCTGCCGTCGATGAGATATAAAACGGGTTTTTCCATAACCGTACAGTTTAGGTTTTAAAGGGATGGGTGTCAAAATGAAGAGGCGCAGGACGCCTATCCGCACTTTTACTTTCTATTTACCCCAAATCGTGAATAATATTGAGGGTAACAGGTAGAATCTTTTTGGAAAACGGCAGAAGGGGGATCCGATGAAATATCTTCTCATTCAGTGGATAATCAGCACCGCGAGTCTCCTGATAGTGTCGTATATAATTCCGGGTTTCGTCGTGGAGGGGATAGGAAACGCACTCCTCGCGGCCGTTATAATAGGCCTGATCAACGCGACGATAGGACTGTTCCTCAAGATAATCACGCTCCCGCTCTCAATACTGACGTTCGGCATATTCCTCCTCGTCATAAATGCGCTGATGCTAATGCTGGCCTCGTCGATATTATCTCCGGGCTTCCACGTGAGAGACTTCTGGACGGCTCTCCTGGCAGCCCTTGTGCTTGCCATCGTGAGCTCGATCTTGCGCCATCTACTGGGGGAGAAATAGGAACTCAGAGTCCGGGATCGATAATGACCTTTATCGAATCCCTTGCTTCTTCGACCATGCGGAAGCCTTTCTGAGTCTCCGAAAGCGGGAGCCTGTGAGTCACCATTCCGCCGACGTTCACCCTCTTAGCCCTTATGAGCTCGAGCGCTATGGAGAGGTCTTCGGGCGAGGCCGCGTAAGAGCTCACGGTCTTTATACCGGACCACCAGAATTCGTTGTAGGGGATTTTGAGCTCGACATCGGGCCCGGAGGGTGCGAAAAAGAGTATCGTACCGCCCGGCTCGACTAACCTGAACGCGCCTTCTATCGCGGACTGCGCGCCCGTGCATGCGATGACGAAGTCTGCCAGGCGGCCGTCGTTGACGCCGCGGATGAAGGAAGCCGTCTCCCCGCCTGCTTGCACGGCGTGATCGGCGCCGAATTCCAAAGCGGCTTTGAGCCTGAAATCGCTTATGTCGGACGCTATTATGCGTCCCGCACCCTGGGCGCGGGCTAGCTGGATGTGCAGAAGCCCCGTTATGCCGCTCCCTATGACGAGCACGGAATCCGTTATCCGAAACCCGGCAAGACGCTGGCCGCGGACGACGCACCCGAGAGGCTCGACGAAAGAAGCCTCGTCGTAGGAGACCTCGTCCGGGAGCCCGAGCACGCCCCTGTCCACGTTTATTGCGGGTATGCGTATGTACTCGGAGAAGCCGCCCGGATCGAAATGGGTCGTCCTCAGAGTCCCGCATGAAGAGTGATTGCCCCTCAAACAGTAATAACAGGTATTGCAGGGGACGTGATGAGTGGCGATGATACGGTCGCCCGGCTTGAACCTCTCTACACCGGCGCCCGTTTCGACTACTTCGCCAGCGACCTCGTGCCCCAGGACGAGGGGGGCTTTCGGGAGCCTGTACCATTCCATGAGGTCGCTGCCGCATATTCCGCTCGCATGGACCCGCATGAGTATCTCGCCGGGGCCGATCCCAGGGACGGGCATTTCCTCGAGCCTGATGTCCCTGTTGTTATAGTACATCGCCACACGCATCTCTTTTCCGCGTGCTCCGGGTTTAGGTTTATTTACGGGATTACGCATGATCCGGAACTTATACGCCTGCCACCTTCTTCGTTTCCTCGTTCTTCAGGCTGAGGAAGAGGTCGTGGGCCTGTTTCGGCTTGCCGTTTTCATGGACTATCGACCTGATAGCACTGATTACCGCAACGGGGTGGTCGTTCTGCCATATGTTCCGCCCCATATCCACGCCGACCGCGCCCTGCTGTATGGCATTGTAGGTCATTTCGAAGACGTCCATCTCGGTCTCGAGCTTGGGGCCGCCCGCGATAACGATGGGAACGGGACAGCTCGTCGTTACCTTCTCGAAATCCTCGCAGTAGTATGTCTTGACTATGTGCGTGCCGAGCTCGGCGCATATACGGCAGCAAAGAGCCAGATACCTCGCGTCCCTCTTCTCCAGCTCCTTCCCGACCGCCGTGATGCCGAGGACGGGAATGCCGTATTCCTCGCCCTGATCGACAAGCGCGGCGAGGTTGAGGAGCGTCTGCTTCTCATGTTCGCTACCCACAAATACGGATATGCCGACGCCGGCAACATTCAGCCTTATAGCGTCCCTGAACGACGTAGTGAGGCCCTCGTCGGAAAGGTCGGCGCCCACTATGCTCGAGCCTCCGGAGACCCTGAGGACGACGTTGGCGCACGATTCGGGGTCTACCGAGCTCCTGAGTACGCCTCTCGTAAGCATTATGGTATCGGCGTAAGGGAGGAGGGGGGTTATTGTCTCACGAGGGACCTCGAGCTTGTGCGTAGGACCGAGGAAATAGCCGTGGTCGAACGCAACCATCACGGCCCTGCCTGTCTGCGGGTTGATTATCCTGGCCATTCTGTTTTTCATGCCCCAATCCATAGCCGTAACACCTCTCATTTGTTAGAATTTATTACAAAACTTTAAAGTAACGGAGGCCGGTTGTCAATCGGGACGGGGTATTCAATGAAAATACCGAGCGCCGGCAGGCCGTTATGAGATTAAGAGACATTTAAGAATCCCTTTATATTCAGCCTGTATGCTGATCCCGTGTACGGCCGGGCGGATCGGGCGGTCTTCGTGGAACGAAGAACGGAGCGTAAATCAGGCCATTTTTGCATTTGCACATAAAATCTGCGAGAGTGTAATATATGCCAATAATACCAAGATATTACAACTCATAACACATGTGCATTTGCAAAATAACCGCTTGACTCTGATCTTTTTGCCCTTAAATTTATACGTATGGAGAAAACCATGAACAGATATGAACAGGGTATAGAGAGATTCAAGGAAATCAAGGGCAACGGGGCAGAGAAGTCGATCGAGCGCTTGAAATCGCTCCACCCGGACCTTGAGAAGCTGGTTATGGAATTCGCCTTCAACGATATCTACGGTAGGCCCGAGCTCGATATCAAATCGAGGGAGATCGCCACAGTCGCGGCGCTCGCCGCTCTTGGGCACACCGCTCAGCTCAAAGTACACACGCAGTCGGCTTTGAACGTCGGGGTGACCCGGGAAGAGATCGTCGAAATCATCCTACAAATGGCGCTCTACGCGGGCTTCCCAGCGGCGATCAATGCTATGCAGGCCGTGAAAGAGGTATTCGTCGAGGTCGATTCAAATCAAAGAACTACAAACGGCAGCGGCTTGATACCCGAAAGGAAGAAGCTTGCATCCATATGACCGTCACAGGACCGCGCTCCGGTACCGTTAAAGTAAACGGCATAGACATATACTACGAGATCCACGGCTCGGGCGAGCCCGTCTTGCTTATCGAGGGGCTCGGATACTCGGCGTGGATGTGGTATAAGCAGATTCCGGCTTTCTCCAAGAGATACCAGGTTATATTGTTCGACAACAGGGGAGCCGGGAACACTGACAAGCCGGACTCTGAATACTCGATAGAGATAATGGCGGACGACGCCTCGGGACTCCTGAGGACGTTGGGGATAGGGCCGGTACACGTCCTCGGAATCTCTCTCGGGGGATTCATAGCGCAGGAGCTCGCGTTAAGGCACCCCGACCTCGTAAAGAGCCTGATCCTCGTATCTACGAACTCGGGGCCGGGCAGACACGCAATGAAGAACTCCCAGCACCTGAACGGGCTCTTCAAGCTCTGGGGCATCCTGCCGGGGACGTTCGAGATGAGCGGGAAGGCGAGCGTGCCTCTCGGGTTCGAATACGGCATCACCAAAGAAGACAGGATAAGATACGGTCTCTCTCTAGCGTTCACGCCGGAATACTACAAGGCGCATCCGGACGAGATAGAGAAGATCGTGGCATGGAGGCTCGAGAACCCGCAGCCCGGTTACGCATGGAGCCGTCAGCTAATGGCGGGGATGCATTTCGACTCCTCCGGCCGCGCGGAAAGCATTCATGCGCCGACACTAGTCATTAACGGGACCGAAGACAGGATAGTCACGCCTGAAAGCGCGCGTGGGCTTGCCCGGATTATCCCGGATTCGAGATATATGGAGATCGAGGGATCGGGGCACCTGCTATTCATCGAGAGGTCCGACGAGTTCAATGAAATCGTAATGGGTTTTCTCGACGACGTGAGCGCGAAAGACAGCTCGATTGACAAGAGCGGAGACAGCACAGGTTGGTGGAGAAGGATAGTCTCGTTTCTGAATATACCATGAAATAGGGTGCTGGTTCTGGAGATGTTCGGGGGAAGGGCTACGTCCTTCGATAAACTCAGGACGAACGGGTTTTTGTTGAGCAGATTGGGATGAGAAAGAAGGTGCGGGGTAAGATCGCGGCTGGAAGCCGCTCCTACGGATTATTAAAAGACTTGATTCCCGGTTTGTGTCGGGAATGACAAGAATAAAAAGACGAGATATCCGCGGGCAACGGACTCATCTCATACACTTTTTGAATGCGGACTTGAAAGCGTTAAGCGCTAGTCTCACGTGCTCTTCAGTATGGCTTGCCATGAGCGTAGCCCTTATCCTGCACTTGCCGGGAGGGACCGAGGGCGGACGGACTGCAGGGGTATAAACGCCGTTCTCCCTGAGCGCAGCCGCGAATTCCAAAGCGGGCTCCGCCTCGCCGATAAGCACCGGTACTATAGCGGAACCGGAAGGCAACACCGTGAGGCCTATGTCTCCGAGACCGCTCTTGAACATTTCTATCAGACGCCGGAGGTGCTCCCTCCTTCCGGGCTCGTTCTCGATTATATCTATCGCGGCTATGGACGCCGCGAGAGAGGCAGCCGGAAGGGAGGTATCGAATATGTAGCTCCTGACGCGGTTCCTTATGAAATCGGTGAGATTCCGGCTGCCCGCGATGTAGCCGCCGAGAGAGCCTATCGCTTTTGAAAGCGTGCCCATGACTATCGGCACGTCACCCTCCACACCGAAATGCTCAGTGGCTCCGCTTCCCCTTTCGCCGAGCACGCCCGTCGCGTGCGCTTCGTCGACCATGAGCATGCAGCCGAACCTCTCCGAGAGGCTGACGAGCCGGAGGAGGTCGGCGAGGTCTCCGTCCATGCTGAAGACAGTATCTGTAACGATGAGCCTCTTCCCTTTCCTTTCCCTGTCAGACGTCAGGAGAGATTCAAGATGCCCATAGTCGAGGTGTTCGTAAATGCGGACGTCCGCGCGGGAAATCCTGCACCCGTCGATTATGGACGCGTGGTTGAGCTCGTCGCTGTATACCGTATCGCCTTCGCTCACGAGTGACGATATCGTCCCTATATTCGCGAGGTAGCCTGAGCTGAATACGATCGCGGACTCGGTGTTTTTAAAAGACGCTATACGCACCTCGAGCTCCCTGTGGAGGTCTGTGCTCCCGCTCACTAGACGGGAGCCTCCCGAGCCTGTGCCGTATTTCTCGAGCGCGCTGCGGGCCGCCCCGACGACCCTGGGGTCCACCGACAATCCGAGGTAGCTGTTCGAGGCCAGTAGCACGTAGCGCTTACCGTCTATGGTTATTTCGGGGGACTGTCCCGTCCCTAACTCCGTAAGCGCCCGGAAGAGATTTTTATCCCTGATCAGAGCCAATTCCTTTTCTATCCAGTCGAGAGAGTGATTCATATCGCGGAAAGCGTCGGCTTAGATTATGCGCGGCCTACGTATACGCATATAACATCACGCGGCTTCTGTCGCCCTTTTTATCGAATTGTACGTCGCGCGGACGAGCTTCTTCAAATCTTCCATGGGTATACCGAGAGGCGGCATGAGGACCACGACGTTTCCGAGGGGCCGTATCAGCACCTCCTCCTTCATGGCCTCCTCCGCGACCCTCCATCCCATTCTCATCTTCGCAGGATAGGGTTCCTTGGACTCCTTATCGAGGACCAGCTCTATGCCGGCCATGAGGCCTTTACTCCTTACGTCACCGACGTGTTTGAGTCCGCCGAATTCCCTGAGCTCTTCTTCCAGGTAATCGATCTTTTCTTTAAGGTTTCCGAGCGTATCGTAATTTCTGAAGGCTTCGAGGTTGCCCAACGATGCGGCGCACGCGAGCGGGTTCCCTGCGTAGCTGTGGCCGTGGAAGAAGGTCTTGAACTCCTCGTACTCGCCGAGAAAGGCGTCGTACACGTCCTCGGTCGTTATAGTGGCGGAGAGGGGGAGGTAGCCGCCTGTCATTCCTTTTCCGAGGACTAATATATCGGGCGTCACGCCCTCGTGCTCGCAGGCGAACATCCTGCCCGTCCTGCCGAAGCCGGTCGCGACCTCGTCCAGTATAAGGAGGACGCCGTATCTGTCGCAGTATTCCCGCACGCGCCTGAGGTAGCCGGGAGGAGAGACTATCATGCCGCCCGCAGCCTGAACGTAAGGCTCGAATATGACCCCTGCCAATTCCTCGTGATGAGCTTCGAGGATATTGCCGGCCTCATCCGCGCACGCCAAGCCGCAGGAGGGATATGACTTACCGAGCTCGCACCTGTAGCAGTAATAGGAAGGGGCCTGATATGTCTCGAAGAGAAGGGGTTTGAAGGCGGAGTGGAAGAGGTCTATGCCACCCACCGAGACGGCCCCGAGAGTGTCGCCGTGGTATGCGTTCCGCAGAGAGACGAATTTGGTCTTGCCGGGCTTTCCTCTATGCTGCCAGTACTGGAAAGCCATCTTGAGTGCGACCTCGACGGCGCTCGCGCCGTCGCCTGAATAAAACACCTTCTTGAGACCGGGCGGACATATGTCTATGAGCTCCTTCGCAAGGAGCGCAGCCGGGGGGTTCGTAACGCCTAAAAGGGTACTGTGGCTGAGCAGGTCCACCTGCTCTTTGATAGCGTTGTCGATCTCGGGCACGCGGTGGCCGTGAATATTCACCCAGAGCGACGAGACCCCGTCTATATACCTCCTGCCATCGGAATCGATGAGGTATGCCCCTTCGCCACGCTCGATGACGACGGGTTCCTTCCCCTCGTATTCCTTCATCTGCGTGAAGGGGTGCCATACGAATTCCTTATCATAGGCCCCCGGATTTTTCTTTCTGTCTGGCATCTCTGTTTTTCTAAGTGAGTTGCGGGGCGCAAGCCGGGATTGTCAGGCCGGATCTCTCTTCAGTTAACATCCTTCCTGACGGGCATTTCGAGGTCATCGAGCATCCTGAGGTCTTCCTCCGGAGACCTGCCCGGAGTGGTGAGGTAATTCCCCAGTATCATCGCGTTTGCGCCGGCGAGGAGCCCCATCGACTGCAGGTCTCTCAGGGTGACTTCCCTTCCGCCGGCCGTCATGAGTATCTTATCGGGGAGTATGAGCCTGAATATTGCTATCGTTTTTATCGCTTCGAAAGGCTGGAGCGCCTGGAGCTTCTCGAAAGGCGTCCCGGGTCTCGGGTTAAGGAAGTTTATGGGGACCCAGCTAGGGCCGAGCTCTTTCAATTCGAACGCGAGCTCGATCCTCTGTTCGGGCGATTCCCCCATTCCGAGTATCCCCCCGGAGCAGAGGTGCATGCCCGCTTTCTTGACGAGCTCCGCCGTCCTGAGCCTGTCGTCATAGGTGTGGGTAGTGCAGATATTCGGGAAGTAGCTCCTGCAGGTCTCGAGGTTGTGGTTGTAGCGCCAGACCCCGTGCTCCTTGAGCTCGTAGGCCTGCTCTTCCCTGAGGTCCCCGAGGGAGCAGCCTATTTTCAGGCCCGTTTCGGCGCGCAGCAGGTCGACGACTTCGAGCACCTTTCTGAAGATCCTGGGGGAGGGCCCTTTCGCGCTTATCACTATACAGAAATCCATCGCGCCCAGCTTTTCCGATTGTTTTGCCGCCAATAATATCTTTTCGGCGGCCATGAGAGGATGCGCGTTGACTTCCGTATCGTAATGCGCCGATTGGGAGCAAAAAGAACAGTCTTCCGGGCAGTTACCGGTCTGGGCGCTGATTATTGACCTTAAAAAAACGCCGTCGCCCTTATATTTCAGCGTGACTTTCCTGGCAAGCGAGATAAGGTCGGGAACTTCCGGCTTTTCAAGCCCGCAGAGCGCCAATGCCTCCTCAAAACTTATAGGCTCCTCATTGACAAGCAGTTTCTCGGCAACAATTTCGAGGACTGAAATCCCGTCTCTCCCGTCTTATTAATTCGAATTTCACTTAGATTACTGGAAGGGTTTTTATTGTCAATGATACTAGCCTTTTCCCAGAATTGTATTATATAATTATTAATGGAAGATAGGCCGAAATAGCGTGGATACAGACATTGCATCCTCGTTGGTATAAAATATACGGTTGATAAGATGATGCATATTTGGATTCGTAAATTTCAATCCCGCCCGGAAGTCCGAATAAAGGCTTCGTCCGTATATATTCCATGAATATACAGGACGGTGATACAAGAAAAGGTGCAGTTTAAAAATTTCATAACTATCTCACGCGAGACTGACAAACAGGAGGAATCACGCCAATGGAGCAAGTTCTGACTCTCGAAGAAGCCGCTCAATACCTCAAAGTCGCCAAGCCCACACTCTACAGACTGCTAGAAGACGGTAAGATTCCCGCATTCAAGGTAGGGAACCAGTGGAGGTTCACGAAGGAGCTCATAGATAAGTGGCTCTGGGACCAGCTGCCAAAGAAAAAGAACGTGCTTGTGGTGGATGACGAAAAGCTCGTCGCAATGGATATCAAAAAGATAGTTACTTCCGAGGGACACGACGTAATTGCAACTCAAAGCGGGGTCGAGGCGTCGAGGGTTATCGAGGATTCGAACATCGACCTGGTATTCCTTGACCTCGTCCTACCGGACATTAACGGGGTGGAGGTCCTGAAGGAGATAAAGAAAGCGAAAAGCGACCTCCCCGTCGTGATAATTACAGGCTACCCGGACAGCGAGATAATGAACCAGGCCCTCGATCTGGGACCGATCTCGGTGCTCAAAAAACCGTTCAACAGGGACCAGATACGCGATCTGCTGAAGATACTCCTGGCGCCCGCGGCGGGCACGGGAAGAACCAGGGCCAAGCAATAGGACCGTTTTCCAGGCAGCAAAAGGGGGATCGGGAATCACTCCGGTCCGGATAAACAGCAGCCAAAATAACCTGCAGCAAGGTCGCCCGTAACCTGTTACGGCGACTCGCCGGGGGATTATCCGTAATCCCGAAGGGGCCGGTTCGCAGTCACCGGGCGTATCCGAGGTATTCTTCTCTTTTTGGCTTATGTCCCAAAAATTGGATAGAATTCTGGGATAGCGGTTAAGGGAGGTACGTAATTTTGACTGCCAAGATAAGGAAATACGGGCTTTTCATAAACGGAAAGGAGACTGATTCGGTCTCCGGGAAGACGTATATCAGAGAGAATCCCGCGACGGAAGAACCCTTTGCAGAGATAGCCGAGGCCCAGAAGGAGGACGTTGACAACGCGGTGAAAGCGGCGGGGAAGGCTTTCGAGTCGTGGTCGAAGGTCCCGGTCGCTGAGCGGGTAAGGTTCGTTCACAGAATTGCCGAGCTGCTCGACAAAAACAAGGAAGCGGTCGCCCTGACAAATACGCTCGAAACAGGAAAGCCGATACGGGAGAGCCGGCTCGTCGAGGTAGGGGGCTCCGTCAGGACGCTTGAATATTACTCGGGCGCGGCCACGAGACTCAACGGAGAGAGCATGTCGGTATCGGAAAACCAGCTCACCGTTACGCTTAAAGAGCCTCTGGGAGTCGTGGCGCAGATAATACCCTGGAATTTCCCGCTCCTCCTCTCGCTCTGGAAAATAGCGCCCGCGCTCGTAGCCGGGTGTACGATAGTGCTGAAGCCGGCAGAGTATACCCCCTGCGGCATACTGGAGGTGGCCAGGATCGCCTCCGAGGCGGGACTGCCCGACGGCGTGCTGAACGTCGTGCCGGGTATGGGAGAGGTAGCGGGTCAGTCCGTTGTGGAGCACCCGGGAGTGGCGAAGGTGGCGTTCACCGGATCGACCGAAGTCGGAAAGATAGTGATGAAGACGGCGGCAGAGACCATCAAGCGTATCTCCCTCGAGCTCGGGGGCAAAGCGCCATGTATCGTATTCGAGGACGCTGATATCGAGAGCACGATCGAGGCCACCCTGAGGGGAGGCTTCTTCAACCAGGGCGAGAACTGCACCGCCGTAACGAGGCTCCTCCTGCATGAGGACATATACGATAAATTCCTCCCGCCGTTTATAGACAGGGTAAAGAAGATAAGACAGGGTGACCCGAGGAGCGAGGACACGGAGCTGGGCTCGCTCATATCGAAAGAGCACTTCGACAGGGTCAAGTCTTATTTCGAGAAAGGGATAAACGAAGGAGGGCAGGCGCTCCACGGCGGAGGCAGGCCCGATGATTTAAAAAAGGGGTACTTCTTCGAGCCGACGGTGCTTGCCGACGTCGAGCCCGATTCGACGGTCGCGTGCGAGGAGATTTTCGGCCCCATCGTTGCAGTCATACCGTTCAAGACAGAGGAAGAGGCCGTAAGGTTAGCGAACGACACCGTTTACGGGCTCGCCGGGGGGATATGGACGAGGGACATAAAGAAGGCCCTCAGGGTAGCAAAGGCCGTGAAGGCAGGGTATCTGTGGGTGAATACATACGGCGGCATAGTGCCGGAAACCCCTTACGGGGGATTCAAGCAGAGCGGCATAGGGAAGGAGCTCGGCACGGAAGGGCTAGACATGTACCTCGAAACGAAAGCGGTGAACATCTACATAGGCGATAAGATACCGGCATGGTACAAGGGATAAACAGAACCCGCCCGCCTGGCATCAGCCGCTAAAATCTCTCAATTCCTCCCACATGCCTACTGGCGAGAAACCCGTCCATGCTTCGACAGGCTCAGCACGAACGGGTTTGTTAGTTGCAAGATTAAGCAGAGGATATGCGGTGGGATCGTATACGAGCGAAGGTTCTGCGCCTCAGGACGAACGGCTGGGGTTCACTTTTAGGTTAGGCAGAGGAGATTCGGGAGAATCGTATATAAGCACACACTGTGTGCCGCCGGATTTGCCGGTAGAAAATATCGGAGCCAAGTAAGCTGTGAGCAGGTCGTTAAGATAGAGCGACCGATTCCTCGTTTGATCGGAATTGTTGCTCGGAATCGTTTGTGAATGTCGGGAAGGAGAAAGACGAGATGCTGAATAGATCCCGGCTCGTTGGCCGGGACATGGTTTAGAATGACAAGAAAATTAGAGAATTCAATCCCCCGGATTATTTAACATCTGATTATTCGGCATCTATAGAAAAGTACTAGGGGAGATTCGTCGAACCCATCAGGTACCTGTCGCACTCGCGCGCGGCCTGGCGCCCTTCGTTTATCGCCCAGACGACGAGGCTCTGCCCCCGTCTCGCGTCCCCCGCGGCGAATACCCCCTCGATGCTGGTCTGATACTTTCCATATTCCGCCTTCGCATTCGAGCGGTCGTCCCGTGCAATTTTCAGCTGATCGAGGAGCAGGTCTTCGGGCCCTAGGAATCCGAGCGCCAGGAACACGAGCTGCGCAGGCCATACCTTTTCCGTGCCCGGTATCTCCCTGAAGGATGTGCGGCCGTTGTCGCCCATATGCCATTCTATCTGTATGGTGTGGAGCTCCTTCACGTTGCCCTTCTTATCCCCTGCGAACCTCGTCGTCAGCACCTGGTACCTCCTTGGGTCTTCTCCGAATACGGCCATCGCTTCTTCCTGGCCGTAGCTTATCGTATAGACCTTCGGCCACTGGGGCCAGGGGTTGTCAGGGGCGCGTTCGAAAGGCGGTTTCGGCAGTATCTCGAACTGAAGAAGGCTCCTGCATCCGTGGCGCATCGAGGTGGCGACGCAGTCGGTGCCCGTATCGCCCCCGCCGAGAACTATGACGTCCTTGTCCTTAGCCGATATGTATTTCTTGTCCTTGAGACCGCTGTCGAGGAGGCTCTTCGTATTGGCCTTCAAGAACTCCATGGCGAAATGAATGCCCTTGAGCTCCCTGCCCTCGACAGGCAGGTCGCGGGGCTTCGTGGCGCCTGTGCATATAACGACGGCGTCGTATTCCTTCAGGAGCTTTTCCGCCGGATAGTCCCTGCCTACCTCCGTATTCGTAACGAACTTCACGCCCTCTTCGGCGAGAAGCTTGACCCTCCTCTCGACGACGCGCTTGTCCAGGTGAGGGTTGGGTATGCCGTACATGAGGAGCCCTCCTACCCTGTCGTCACGCTCGTATACCGTTACCCAGTGTCCCGCCTTGTTGAGCTGGGCTGCGCAGGCGAGTCCCGCGGGCCCTGACCCTATGACAGCGACTTTTTTCCCTGTCCTCGTTTCCGGTATCTCCGGGACGACCCATCCCTCTTCGAACCCCTTGTCTATTATCGTGCATTCTATCGTCTTTATCGTAACGGGGGTTTCGTTGATACCGAGGACGCACGAGCCCTCGCACGGCGCGGGGCATATCCTGCCCGTGAATTCCGGGAAATTGTTCGTCTTATGGAGACGCTCGAGCGCCTCTTTCCACAACCCCTTGTATATGAGATCGTTCCACTCGGGTATGAGGTTATTTACCGGGCAGCCCGCGGTCAATCCGTTTATGATAGACCCCGTCTGGCAGAAAGGTATTCCGCAGTCCATGCATCTCGACCCCTGGACCCTGAGCTTCGACTCCGGAAGGTGTTTATGGAACTCCTTCCAGTCCCGTATGCGTTCTTCGGGCGAACGGTCGGGCTCAAGCTCTCTGTCATGCTCCATAAAACCAGTAGGGTCACCCATTAAACTTCCTCCACGTCAAAGTCGATACGATTATACCGAATATTGATTTACTTGTACGAGACAGGGAGAGAATTAATTGCCGCTTACTCGGGCCAGGTCTCGTTTGTTTTCTTCAAACGCGGCCATTAGAGCCTCTTCCCCGCTGAGGCCGGTTTTTTGGACTTTCTTTATCGCTTCGAGCATTCTCTTGTAATCCTTTGGCATTACTTTGACGAACTTCCCGGACACGGCGGTAAAGCGCGCAAGCACGTCCCTTCCCCTGTCGCTATGCGTGTATTCGACGTGTCGTTTTATCATGCCTTTTATCTCTTCCAGGTCCTCGCCGTCGAGCTTATCGAGGCTGACCATATCTTTATTGCACCTCACGGGGAAGTCCCCGGTCTCGTCGAGAACGTACGCAACCCCTCCCGACATGCCGGCTGCGAAATTCCTGCCCGTGGAGCCGAGCACGAGAACGCGCCCGCCCGTCATGTACTCGCAGGCGTGGTCGCCGACGCCCTCTACGACGGCGTGGACGCCGCTGTTTCTGACGCAGAAGCGCTCGCCGGCCATGCCCCTGATGTAGGCTTCCCCTCCGGTCGCGCCGTAAAAGGCTACGTTGCCGATTATGATGTTCTCTTCGGGCCGGAACGTCGATCCCTTGGGCGGATACACCACGATCTTGCCCCCCGAAAGACCCTTTCCTATATAATCGTTCGAATCGCCCTCGAGGATAAGGGTCATGGAGTTCGGGATAAAGGCCCCGAAACTCTGGCCCGCGGAGCCGTTGAAGTGGAGTCTTATAGTGTCGGGCGGAAGACCGTCCGGACCGTAACGCCGCGTGATCTCGCTCCCTAGTATCGTCCCCACCGTCCTGTTCACGTTCCTGATGGGCAGAATCGCCTCTACAGGCGTGCCCGCTTCGAGCGCGGGCTTGCATATCTCGAGAAGCACTTTGTTGTCGAGGGCATCTTTCAGACCGTGGTCCTGCTCTATCTGGCAATACCTCCCCCAGTCGGGCGGCACGTCGGGCTGAAAGAGTATCTCCGAGAGGTCTACACCCCTCGCCTTCCAGTGGTCTATGGCCTTCTTCATCTCGAGCTTGTCTGTCCTTCCTATCATTTCGCTTACAGTCCTGAAACCGAGCTGCGCCATAATCTCTCTGACTTCCTCGGCGATGAAGCGCATGAAATTTACCACGTGCGCAGGATCGCCCGAGAATTTCTTGCGGAGCTCCGGGTTCTGCGTTGCGACTCCGACGGGGCATGTGTCGAGATGGCAGACCCTCATCATGATACATCCGAGGACGACCAACGGGGCCGTGGAGAAGCCGAACTCCTCGGCTCCGAGGAGCGCCGCGATGACTACGTCGCGGCCGGTCTTCATCTGACCGTCCGTTTCGAGCACCACCCGGCTCCTGAGGTTGTTGACGAGTAGCGTCTGGTGGGTCTCGGCGAGGCCGAGCTCCCACGGGAGACCCGCGTGCTGTATGCTCGTCTGGGGCGACGCGCCCGTGCCGCCGTCATACCCGCTCACGAGGATCACGTCCGCATGTCCCTTGGCTACTCCGGCGGCTATCGTGCCGACGCCGACTTCGGATACGAGCTTCACGTTGATGCGCGCCCTCTGGTTCGCGTTCTTGAGGTCGTGTATCAGCTCGGCGAGGTCCTCGATCGAGTATATGTCGTGATGGGGCGGAGGCGATATGAGCCCTACGCCCGGTGTCGAGAGCCTGACCTTCGCTATCCAAGGATAGACTTTCTTTCCGGGGAGCTGACCGCCTTCTCCGGGCTTCGCCCCCTGGGCTATTTTTATCTGAATTTCGTCCGAGTTAACGAGGTATTCGCTCGTCACCCCGAACCTGCCGGAAGCCACCTGCTTGATCGCGCTCTTTCTCGAATCGCCGTTCGGGTCGGGGACGTAGCGGTGCGGATCCTCCCCGCCCTCGCCTGTATTGCTCTTCCCCCCTATCCTGTTCATGGCTATGGCGAGGCTTTCGTGCGCCTCGAGGCTTATCGCCCCGTAGGACATGGCCCCCGTCTTAAATCTCCTGCATATAGATTCCACGGATTCCACTTCGTCTATGTCTATGGGCTCGGGCTCGAGCCTGAGGTCGAGCAGGCCTCTTAGCGTATGGAGCTGCTTCGACTGGTCGTTCACGAGCGACGAGAATTTCTTGAAATTCTCGTAGCTCCCCGTGCGTGTGGCGTTCTGCAGCAGGTGCACCGTGCGCGGGTTAAACGCGTGGTGCTCCCCTTCGGGACGCCACTGATAAATGCCGCCCACGTCGAGCGTCTCGGGCTCGACTTCGCGGTCCGGGAATGCCTTCTCGTGCCGCATCCTTATCTCATCGGCGATTACTTCGATCCCCGCGCCCTTTATCCTCGTCGGCGTCCACGTGAAGTATTTGTCCACGAACTCGTGGTTGAGTCCTATGGCTTCGAATATCTGTGCGCCGTGATAACTCTGGACGGCGGATATGCCGATCTTCGACATGGTTTTCACGACGCCCTTCACGACGCTCTTTATATAGTTCTTGAGCGCGGTCTTTTTATCGATGTTCCTGAGCATCCCCTGCTCTATCATGTCCTCTATCGATTCGTAAGCGAGATAAGGGTTCACGGCGCTTACGCCGTAGCCGATGAGGAGCGCGAAATGGTGGACTTCCCGGGGCTCGCCCGATTCCAGTATCAAAGCGACCTTGAGCCTCTTCCCGTTTCTTATCAAATGGTGGTGTAGACCGGAAGACGCGAGGAGCGACGGTATGGGCGCGTGCTGCCTGTCAAAACCCCTGTCCGACAGTATAAGCAGGTTTGCCCCTTCCTCGATCGCCCTGTCGGCTTTCGTGAACAAGTCCTTGAGTGCATCCTCGAGACCGTCGCTTCCTCCAGAGACCTCGAAAAGTATCGGAAGGGTCACGGATTTGAACGTGCTGTTGTCGAGACCCCTTATGCGCTCTAGCTGCTCGTTAGTCAGTATGGGGCTGTCGAGCTTTATCAGCCGGCAGCTCTCGGGCCTGGGGTCGAGTATATTGCCCTCCGGGCCTATCGTGACCTCGGTCGCCGTAATCAGCTCCTCGCGAATCGCGTCTATGGGAGGATTGGTCACCTGGGCGAAGAGCTGCTTGAAGTATTCGAAAAGGAGCCTCGGCTTGTTCGAGAGCACCGCTACAGGGGTGTCCTTCCCCATGGAGCCTACGGGCTCGACGCCGTTCTCCGCCATCGGGCCCATGATTATCCTCAAATCCTCGAACGTGTATCCGAATACCCTCTGCCTCTCGACCATGGCTTCGTGGTCGAATTTCTCCTCGTCCTTGATCCCCTCCGACAGCGGTATATCGGAGAGGTTTATGAGGTTCTGATCGAGCCACTCCCTGTAAGGCTTTTCATTCGCGAGCCTGTTTTTTATCTCCTCGTCGCCTACAATGCGCCCCTCGATCGTATCGATAAGGAACATCCTGCCGGGCTGGAGCCTTCCCTTGCGCAGCACCATGTCGGCCGGGACGTCCAGAACGCCGACCTCGGAGCCCATAATGACCATGTCGTCTTTCGTCACGTAATAGCGGGACGGCCTGAGCCCGTTCCTGTCGAGGACAGCGCCCACTTTGAACCCGTCCGTAAAAGCTATCGACGCGGGCCCGTCCCAGGGCTCCATAAGGCAGCTGTGGTATTCGTAGAACGCCTTCTTCTCGTCGCTCATAGTCTCGTGATTGGACCAGGGCTCCGGTATCATCATCATGATCGAATGCTCTATCGGGCGCCCCGCGAGCGTAAGGAACTCGACGCAGTTGTCGAAATTAGCGGAATCGCTTCCGTCGGGCTGTATGATCGGGAATATCTTTTCGAGATCGTCTCCGAACAAATCGGTGGAAAGCACGGCCTCGCGGGCGTGCATCCAGTTGATATTCCCTCTCAGGGTGTTGATCTCTCCGTTGTGGATAATATAGCGGTATGGGTGCGCGCGGTCCCAGCTCGGGAACGTATTCGTGCTGAAACGCGAGTGGACGAGCGCTATGGCGGACTCCATGTCCTGGTCGCTCAGGTCGGGATAGTATTGCTCTAGCTGCCAGGTCGTGAGCATGCCCTTGTAGACGAACGTCTTGTAGGAGAGGCTGGGTACGTAGAAATACTCGCCCCCCTGCATGCCGGAGAACCTGATATCGTTTTCCCCGCGCTTCCTGATTATGTAGAGCTTGCGCTCGAAAGCGCCGTCGTCTGCGATGCCGGAGCCGCGGGCGATGAATATCTGCTTCATGTAGGGCTCGCCCTTGACCGCCGTGAAGCCCAGAGTTGAATTGTCGGTCGGTATATCGCGCCATCCTAGGACGGACAGACCCTCCTCGCTTATTATCCTTTCGAACGCCTTTATGCATTCCTTTCTCTCGGACGCGTTCGGAGGTAGGAAAACCATCCCCGAGGCGTAAGACTGATAGGGAGGGAGCGTTATCCCCGCCTCTCCGGCTATCTTCTTAAAAAACTTGTGCGGGGTCTGGATCAGTATCCCCGCGCCGTCGCCGGTGTTGACCTCGCAACCGCATGCCCCCCTGTGCTGGAGGTTCCGGAGAATAGTCAGAGCGTTTTTTATTATGGCGTGGGATTTTTCGCCTTTTATATTTACAACAAACCCTATGCCGCACGAATCGTGCTCGAATTGCGGGTCGTACAGACCCTGTTTCTTCGGATATCCCACGGGCTTCATAAAAACACCTTCCTGAAAGATATAAAATGATATGAAGCTGAAACAGACCGGCCTTCGATTTCAGCCGACTAACCCTAAATTAATGTTAGATGAAAATTAAGACAAGTCAACAATGGGGGCCAACAACGGGAAAGTAATTAAATTAAACGGAGAGAGGCGGTTTGTCCAGGGCTTATAACTGTGGTGCCGCTCACTCCCTGTAGAGGTTCGTGATCGGGAAGCGGCGGTCTTTGCCGAAAGCCCTAGCGGTAATTTTGATGCCCGGAGGCGCCTGCCTCCGCTTGTATTCGTTCGTGTCGACCATACGGGTCACCTTCTTGACGACGGGCTCGCTGAAGCCGAGCGACACTATGTCTTCTATGCTGAGGTCGTCCTCGACATAGGCTTTAAGTATCGGGTCCAGTATCTCATAAGGCGGAAGAGAGTCCGTGTCCAGCTGACCCGGCCTGAGCTCGGCAGACGGTGGCTTGGTCAGAATCGCCGCGGGTATTATCTCCTTCTTTTTCCAGGAATTGTAAAAGCGGGCGACCCTGTAGACTATAGTCTTGGGCACGTCCTTGATAACGGCGAACCCACCGGCCATGTCTCCATATATGGTGCAGTAGCCGACGCTCATCTCGCTCTTGTTGCCGGTAGTGAGGACAAGCCACCGGAACTTGTTCGAAAGGGCCATGAGCAAGTTGCCCCTTATGCGCGCCTGGATGTTCTCTTCAGTCGCATCCTCCCTAAGCCCCGCAAAAACCCCGGATAGCATATCGCCGTAAGCCTTGAAAGCTTTCTCGATAGGTATGTTCAGAAGCTCGATCCCAAGATTCCCGGCTAATTTTTCCGAATCCCCGACGCTCCCCCGCGAGCTGTACCTGGAGGGCATCGTAACCGCGACCACGTTCTCCCTGCCGAGCGCCTCGACAGCTATGACGGTCACTATCGCGGAATCGATGCCTCCGCTCAAGCCGATGACCACTTTCCTGAAACCGTTTTTGGTTACGTAGTCTCTCGTCCCAATCACGAGCGCCTTGAGAATTTCCTCGTCGACCGGAAGGAAGTCTTCCACCCTGGGCTTTACCGCGGGCCCGGGCGTCTCCTTATTCTTCTTCGCGTCCATGACGATCACTTCAGGGTTATCCGAGTGAGCCTTCATGGCCAGATGCTCTTTCCTCCTCCTGGGGTCGTGCATGCGCGACCTGAACACCCGGTCTATGTTTATGTCGGATACGAGCAGGTCTTCCTCGAACCCCTTCGCCCGGGCGAGTATCTCCCCCCGCTCTCCGATTATCACGCTGTGGCCGTCGAACACGAGCTCGTCCTGTCCCCCGACGAGGTTGCAGTAGGCGACGACCGCCGAGTAGTCCTTGGCCCTCGTAACGAGCATCTGCTCGCGCGCCTTTACCTTGGACGAATAATACGGAGATGAGGAAATATTGATAATTATCTGGGCGCCGCCGAGTACGGATTGTCTTCTGGTGGGGTCCCCCGGATACCATATGTCCTCGCATATGTTGACGCCGAATATCGCGTCTCCGAGCTTGTAAACGGGCGCCCTGAGCCCGGACTGAAAGTACCTGTCCTCATCGAAGACGCCGTAGTTGGGGAGGTAGTGCTTGCGGTAAATGTCAACGAGCTCTTTATTGCGGAGGATCGCGGCCGCGTTGTAGATGTCTTCCCTGCGGTCGGCGAAACCTAGAACCACCGTTAGACCGTCTGTGGCCTTCCTAACCCTGTCCACCGCTTTCAGGTTATCGCTTATGAACCGCGGCTTGAGGAGAAGGTCCTCAGGGGGGTACCCCGTAACCGCGAGCTCGGGGAAGCATAATATATCGACTCCCAAGGCCCTTGCGTTTTTGATGTATCCAAGGATCTTCTCGAGATTCCCTTCGACATCGCCTACACGCACGTTTATCTGGGCAAGGCCCAATCTTACAGTATCCATCCCGAAGCCCGTGTATAAATTATAACACTCTAAGAAATAAAATAATTACAGTATTTTAACCGAATCGGAGCCAAGAGGGAATATCGGGGAGGGAAATACCGGCTTAAGCGAGCATTGCCTTAAAACGCCTCAGCCCTCCTCCGTAACCGTCAAGAAAAACCTGCCGAGATATGGACTATATTGGCAAGGAAATGAAAAATGATGCTCGCCCAGAGCGTCCCCGTCGCCATATACAGATAACCCATAACGAGGGAAGGGAAGAATGTCAGTACAGCCTGAGAGCACTCCGATAACCCGTGGCCGCCTCCGAGGCACAGCGTTATGAAATGCCCGAGCGCAAATAGAAAGCTTACGGCCACTATGCCCTTTAACGTATTACCGAGCTTCTGCTGCAGGTAGCCCCTGAAAAAGACCTCTTCCGGCAGGGCCACGAGCAAAAGCTGGATGAGTATGAAGGTATAAGAGAGCCTGCCGAAGGTGAGCGAATTTCCCGAATACAGGCCGTAACCGGCCAGGACGGCTATATAGACTAGGAGCAACACGATCGAGACCGCGATACCCGTGAGCACCCCCTTCGGGTCCCATCTGAGGTCGCTCATATCGGTCTTGAGCATAAAAGGGATCGAAAGCATGAGTACTGCGGATACGGATACTACATACGGCGCGGACATAAACCGCTTCATAAGGAAGATCAGGGATATTACGAGGACATAAATAGCTAACGGCGGCAGGTACTCATGGAGATTGCGGGGTTTATCCATTCAGCGGGCCGGATAAGATTTTAAATTGTAAAATACATAAAGCCGGTTGTGAGGTCAATACACCTTGAACCATTCGAATTTATTGATAAACAGCACTCCCCAGAGGTTGACCAGCACGCCCGCTGTAATAAGCGCCTTGTGATACCATTTCATCTCCCCGCCGATGCCCTTGAAAGTAAGGAGGAGGAGGAAGGGATAAAAATCGAGAGCGTATCTGTAACCGAACTGCGTCCACCCCGTACCGCTTTTTATGAATATAAGAAAGGCGGTCGGTATCACCGCCGACCAGCATGCGAGAGAGAGCCTGTTCCTTATTCCGGCGAAGAGGGCGAAGATGAATGCGGGCGTCGTAATGAGGATCGAGAGCCCTATCTGCGACGGGACTACATAAGGCCAGGTGCTTATGAATGCGGGCGGCTCGAGGAACATGATGCGGAGGTGATAAGGGATATACGACAAATCGAAGAGTCCCTTATTGAACCAGGGCGAGAGTTTTTCCTTGGCCGGGTAAATCGAGTGCATGACGTACCCGACGTCGAAAGGCGTCCCGAAACGGAGGTAGTTGTATATGAAGTTGAGTAATACGAAAATACCGGCGCCCGCGCAGAGCAGAAGAATGGGCCTTAATCTTACCCTGCCGAGCAGTCCCGCCCTATCCGTGGAAAGGAGCCAGGTATCGGAAAGCATTATCAGAAAAAAGGGCAATGTCAGAAGGGTCGGCAATCTCGACCAGTATGACGCCCCGACAAGGAGTCCTATGAGAAACGGTCTCCGGCTCGTTAACGTGACGTACACAGCCAGGACCAGAAACGTCGTCGAGGCGATTTGAGCAAAGTACCATACGGAGCCGACCGTGGCCAGATACCAGTGGATGCTGCCGAACCCGAAGAGGACTGTCATCCAGAACCGTATCTCCTCGTTTTCCGTAAGCTTCCTCATTATCATGTATACGATCGATACGTTGACGCCGCCCAGCATAAAGGATACGAGGACGTGGTTGAACGAAACCCCGAACAGGGCTACGAACGGCATAAGCACGATTGCAGGCATAGGTGGATAAATCTCGTAATATTTACCTCCGACCACTATGAGCTCCTCAAAATGTATGGGCGGATCCGCCAGATACAGCCTCCCGTGGAGAAACGCGTCGGCTAGATAGCTGAAATAGTTAAAGTAATCATGAATCCGGGGCTGAGTTAAGTAATAAACGACGTAACCCGCTATAAAAAAGAGAAGTGGGGCAAACAGGCGCGAATATTTTTTAGGAGTCAGGGCACTGAAATTCATCAAATATACCGGAACCGGTATTCAATATTTCCGGATAATAGATTAACATAATACACGGATTTTCCAGTAAATATTAGAATAGCATGATACGCGCAGCAGAGACCGGCGGTACAAAATGAAGCTTAATGCCGAATCGAGAGAATTGTCCTTAATAGCCCTGGTCTCGATAATATGGACTTTTGTTGTCGCCTATACGGCATACGTAGTCCTGGAGAACAAATATCCCGATACGATCATCTCGATCTGGAATGTATGGGACACTCCGCACTATATAGACATCGCACGGTACGGATACACGAGCTCGACGGCAGACGATAGATACTTGTTTATCGTATTCTTCCCGCTCTATCCGTATCTCGTGAAAATATTTTCTTTGATATTCAGAGATTATCTTCTAGCCGCTCTCCTGGTATCGAATCTCTCATACGCAGGAGCCGTATTCTACTTCTTTAAACTTGTCAGGCTAGACTACGAAAGCGAGGATGCGTTCAGATCGGTGATATATTTATCGATATTCCCAACCGCATATTTTTTCCATGCCGCTTATACAGAGAGCCTGTTCATTCTGCTCACTATAGCCAGTTTCTATTACGCAAGAAAAGAGAGATGGGCGCTCTCGGGATTATTCGGGATGCTGGCATCGGCTACGCGCATTACAGGAATAATCCTGCTCCCTGTTCTCGTAATAGAGTATCTAAACCAAAAAGGATTCAAATTAAATCAGGTAAGGAGAAATATACTCTGGATTTCAATTATCCCGCTGGGGCTCGCAGTCTATCTGGCATTAAACTATATTACGTTCGGAGACCCGCTTAAGTTCCTGGAATTTCAAAATAAACACTGGGCAAAGCACTTCGATTTCCTCTACAGGGGATTTCTGGTTGCTTTGGACGGCATTGTGTTGAGCAAACCCAGGGACTCCATAATGACGGGATGGGGTGAGCTTGTATTCGCCGTAATGACCCTCGCAATCATCGTTTATTCGTTTTTCAGGATACGCCTGTCATATTGTCTATATGCGCTTGCGACCTGGCTGGTAGTGACTTCGACTTCGTTCTGGCTGAGCGTCCCCCGCTATACGCTTTCAATGTTCCCGATCTTCATAGCCCTCTCCCTCTTGGGCAGACGGAGGGAAGTAAATTATCTGCTCATATTTTTATCACTTACGCTATACATGCTGTTTTTGGTGCAATTTATCAGGTTCGGCTGGGCGTTTTAGAGATAGAGGTCTTCCTTAAAACGCTTGATGAATACATCAGCCTTACCTTGCGGTTGGCCGATGCAAGATAAAAATTTATTTGGATGAATTTATTCTGATTCGGCGATCTTGGGAAATGAAATGCCTAATAATTTGAATTTGGTTCGTTCCCATCTCGCGCGATAAATATTTCTAATGAGATATGTTAATAAGTAAACATAGCTTAATAAATTTATCACTGAGCTCGTTACCGTCAGTATGGTTATAGTATGCGGATCATGAAAAAGTGAGCCATAGTTACGCTCATATACCGCAAACATATTTAAGAAAAATGTCAGAGACAGAATGACGTATATATACATAAACTTTCTTTCAGAGGCGAGCGGGACCAGAAGCGCCAAAAACGGTATGGCCCAGAACATATACCTTTCATGTACCCGCGTGAAGAAAATAAAGAACGTCAAGTAGATAAAAAATGATGCAAAACATAACGACCGGAAATTAAATCTGTATCTCCTCAGGTAAATATTCAAAAGAACCGCCACCAAAAGATAAACAAGAATGCCGATATATTTCGGCGTAATAAAAAAATATTTAACATTGTCGAGCGGTGAATCGTACCACTCCTTTGTCCAGGACGACGAGCTAAATAACCACCAGAAGTTGTATGCATTTACGGTAATATGGGGAAAGCTGTTAAACGAATTGATAAAAACGCTTTTAAAGAGAGTTATAATCTCGGGCAGGAACGGCAATAATATAACAAATGATGTAATTGCGAATGATATAATCAGCCTGGGGAGATTTTTTATATTGAATAGTATCGGCGCCAGTATCAATCCCTGGAGCTTGGACAGTATCGAGAAGGCATAAAATACACCCCCTTTATAATTGTTATAGTTATAAATTGTCAGCAGGAGGAAAAACGAAAGAAGAGGATCGTCCCACTTTCCCCAGAACGCCGAATCAAAGATTATAGCGGGGTTAAATAAAAACGCCGCCATGCTTATGAACGGGGCGTGTTTCAATAAGTCATTTTTCTCGAATTTACGTTTCGACGCAAAGTAGATAGTTACGGCTATACCCAAATCCGCAAGGATGCCGGGTAGTTTTAAGAATAGAAAGCCGAATTCCCGAAATTTCATCATCGGGTAGCTGATTATATATAATAAGAAAGTGAATATCGGAGGCAAGTTGCACCATGTACGCCCATAGAAATTCGTGAGACCGTTCTTTTGCAAGGATTCCGCCCATGATTTGTGAATTAGAACATCCGACTCGAAACCCGGATTTTGACTTACCAAAAGTCGAATTGACAGGCCTAGAGCAAGCAATATTATTACTAGTATCGTTTCCTTATTTTTCATGGATTTAAGAAAAAACGCAGTCAGTAATATATCATTAGAACAAAGTTATAACCAGCGGCTTACTGCGCATAATTGAACATGCAGGCGGTTTGTTTTTCTGAGACGCGGAGAGTTTCACAACTGTAACACGAATGTTAGACCGGGCTTATATGAACAGACCTGATTACCTGCGCATTTAAACTCATTGCGTCTGTTTGGCGATTGTAAATAGACTTTTAATTCGCTGTAATTAAATGATAAAATGAAATTACAAATCTATGAGCCTGACACTAGTCATACCGACATATAACGAATCGGAAAATTTACCGATACTGCTCGATAAGGTCTTCGGCGTTTTTAGAGAGTCGGGTATAGACGGCGGTGTAATCATAGTGGACGACAATTCCCCTGACGAGACATGGAAGATTGCCGAGGGGCTAAAGGGAGAATACGGCCGGCTCGAGGTTTTGAGAAGGCTCAATGAAAGGGGACTCTCTTCAGCCGTTTTAGACGGCTTCCGTATGTCGAAGAGCTCCATCCTCGGCGTCATGGACGCAGACTTAAGCCACCCACCCGAAAAAATACCCGACCTCGCTGGCCCCATAATCAGGGGGGAAGCCGATATCGTTATAGGGAGCCGGTACATAGACAGCGGTAAAATCGGGGACTGGTCTTTCCGAAGAAAGATCTCATCCAAACTAGCGACCCTCGCCGCAAAAGGACTTACGAACGTTAAAGACCCGATGTCGGGATTTTTCCTCCTAAAACGGGAGGTGATAGAAAATATCGAATTGAACCCGAAGGGGTTTAAAATAGCCCTCGAAATCCTCGTGAAAGGAAAATACGACAAAGTTGCGGAAGTGCCCATTTTTTTCCAGGACAGGATTTACGGAGAGACCAAGTTAAGCAGCGGGGTAATCCTCGATTACTTGCTCCAGGCATTGAGGCTCTACATTTATAAAATTTTTATGCCACGCAGGAAGGCTGAAAAGAACTATAAATAAGGAACTGTTTCGCCGGTAGACAATTCGTTAAAACCCCTCAATGGCAAGAAGTCGCAAACTTGGTTCCCGCCGGAAGACTCAATTAACCGGGATATCGATTCTTGCAGCGAAATTACAGAAAAATTTTTAGTATTAAGACAACCAAAATTGAAGGGCAGATATTTGATCTACTTATTAAATACCAGGTACTTATAACCTAGGAAGTTCCAGAGTATCACCAGTATTATAGACGTAAGCGTGGCTATGTTCGCCCATATTACGGGCGAAACGCCCCCGAGGGGGCCTATGACGTTAACCATGAACGAAGCTACCAAGACATTGAGCGCAAAGCCTATGGCAGACACGCTTATGAACTTGACGAACTGCTTCCCCATGCCGTCCCTCTCCATGCACTCAAACGCCCAGAACTTGTTCCACACGTAGCTGTTAGCCACCGCAACCAGGAAGGACATACCCTTGAAGACAGAGAACATGTAGCCCTTGTGGACACCGGTGATAAACATCAGAAAGTTGAGAATCCCGAAATCGATCGCCGTGTTCGATACCCCGATCGGTATGAATTTCCCGAATTGAAAAAGTATATGCCACCTGGTCCCGAGATGAGAGGCGAGATAGACCCAGAGCATTACTAAAGACGGGATGATTATCAGGAATGCGGGCCAAATCATATTATAGGGCACGTACCGTATATGGAGCTCGTCCTTGAGAGTGCTCAATATCGCTATCATAAACGCCGATATTATGACGCCGAGTATAATAGAAGCGGCTATATCCGACTTTTTCATATCACGTCCCGAATCTCCAAGCCGTCACTCCGGTCATTGAAACTATCTTCACCAGACGAGGACCCATTAGATTATTTCCACGTGTGAAGCCACATGTATCGGTCGAGATCAACATTCCTGATCGGCAGCGCGGAGAGAACGGGGAAAAAATAGAAGAACACCCCGCCGGCGATGCAGAAATAGATGACTACGAGAATCTTCCCTTTTCGGGAACTTTTCCACAGCTCATTCAGAAAATACGTACTTGTCAAAAGTATGAATATAAGAGAGGGGAGGAAATGATAAAGGAATACGACCTTCCGGGGAGAAAAAGCCCAAGGGAGCCAATATGCAAAAACGCTCAGCACGGTGAAAAGGAGTGGGGGCGTTTCCTTTCTTACCACCTGTATTATGCCCAGGATCAGGAACAATATTCCTGTATACCATATGAAAATATTACCCATTAAATAAATGTCGGATCTCATTCCTTTCCCCAAATCCGCATAATGAAGGAAAACAGGCCTAAGCATGAGAGGCCATTTCCACCATGACGATTGATAAGGATGGGTCTCAGTTACCCCGCCGTGATACCCGAACATGTATCCCTGGAGGGTTAGAAAGTCCTGGAACGAATTGCCGTGATAGAAATAGGGTATGTACGTAGCCAGGTACACGAGGATCGGAATTGCGATGAATGCGAGCGCCATTCTCGGGATGATTTTTAAAAGAGAGGCGATAAATTCCTTGTCGCGGACCTTCGTGGTATATACCTCGAAATAATACATCAGAAAAAGCGCCACCCCTGCAAGGAACTCGGTAATATAGACGCCGCTCCATTTGACGGACATCCCGGCCCCGCAGAAGAACCCGGTCAGGTAAAGATATGAATTCCGCCTGGTCCTCGCATATTTGACGATAAAAAGAGACGCAAGGATCAGGAAGACGGCGATAAAGATATCGACCATTGTAATCCGGCTCAGGACGAAAACAAAAGATTCAAAACTATACAAGATAGAGGCTATCAGCCCTGCCGATTTACTGTCGAATAATTCCTTACCGAGCAAGTAGATGAACAGTGCTCCCAGCGACCCGAAGACGGATTGGAAAAACCGCCATCCGAACGTGTTATTGCCGAAAATCAGGATGCCGATCGCGCTTATCTCCTTCCCGAGCGGAGGGTGAGTCCATTCGTAAGCAAGGTCTTCGGGAGCCTTCGCGCTGCTTTCCCAGGCGGCTCTGTTCCCTTTAGCCATTTCCTGCGCCGTGAAGGCGAAATAGACCTCGTCGAAGTAGTAACTGTCGGGTATCTCCAGGCGGTAGAATCTTATCCCGAAAGCGAACAGCAGTATCAGCGCGAGAAGTAGCTCGGACTTGTATCTACCGATAAAAGATTGCTCTGGCATATGGTTATCTCTTACGGAGTCCTCGGGTAGGGAGTATCGAATGAAGTTTCATATTTGACTGTATCTTTAACATAACTAATGAGTAGAACGATATATACACCGAGGTACAAAAAAAACATTCCCGGAATCAAATATTTGTTATAATTCTCAGGTATCCCCGCGTATGAAGTCGTAAGCTGCACATATGAATAAATCATGTTAACCACATAAACACCGGACACAATAGCATATAAATACCAGAATATCCAAGTACGAAACGTAATCAGGGTGAAGAATACTATCATGGGCAGAAGATGCCTTTCATGGGCCCGGGTCACGAAGAGGAAGAGCGTGAAAAGCACAAGCGTAATCGCCTCGAACACGTAATAACCGTAGTCACCGGATTCTTTATCCCTCAGGGCGGCGGAGAATCTTATCAGCAGTCCCATTATAAGCAGATAGACCGCGCCGAATATCGATGTGCCTATTGTCCTGTATGAAACGCCCATGAACTTCGTGTCATCGTTGTACCACATCGCTACGGCGCCCCAGAAATTGAACGCGTTCAGGGACGAGGACTTATACTGCCCGTATGACGCGGCGAACCTTTCCATTATCAAATCAGCGGGTCCCGTGATCAGATGATATGCCGAATCCACCACATCCCATATGAAAGGGAGAGTGACGATAAACGCCGTAATCAAAGCTGCGCCCGCCATCTCGAATGAGGGCAATAGAGACCGGACGCCCGGTCTAAACCCCGTACCGATTATCGGCTTCAGGGCAAGGAAACCTATCAGCGGGAATATGACCAGGCTCTGGGGCTTGATCATGAACGCGAGCGCGGCGAACACGCCTGAAAGTATGAATTTCCGCCTCAGCCCCAGATAAACCGAGAGTAGTATGGGGAAGGCATGAAATGAGTCTACCTGACCCCAGAAGGTCGAATTCGAAAGCGACGCCGGGTTAAAAAAATATACGACCGACGCTATCATCGCGTTTTTATAGCCGGTTATCAGCTTGAGGGAATAATATATGAGTATAGAGATACCGAGGTCGGCGAGATTCGCGGGGAGCTTGAAGAGTATGTCTATCGAGAGCCCGGGTAGCGCACGGTGGACGTTGTCGAGCACCCACAGCACGTAGAGATAGCCGGGCATGTAATCGCACCAGTGCCTTTCGTAGAAATCGCCGAACCCCGCGGATGAAATCTGGCTTCCCCATCCGGTCCATGCACCAAAATCAGGCCTGTAAGTGAGAAACTGGGAGAAGAAGATTCTGAGTATCAGCCCCGCAGCGAGAATCAGGGTGAAACGAACGTAAGGATCCCCCAGGTACCCTCTATTTTCATCTGTCCCTGAGCTCATTTCTCAGCTTCCACGATTCCTTGAACATTTTTATTATCACCCTCATATTCGCCCCGGTTTGAGAGCCGAAAATGCGGGGGAAATGCCTCACGGGCACCTCTTTGAATGAAAACCCATTGCGCTTCAGCTTTATCAGGAACTCGGCGCTGAAAAGCGCACCCTCGGATTTTATCGGCCTCACTGACTCGTATGCGCTCCTCGGAAAAATCTTAAAGGCGCAGTCCATATCCTTTACTTTAAGTCCGAAGACAAAATATATATATAGGCCGTATAGCCAGGCATTCAAGGACCTGATATGAGAATCAGCCCTGTCTTCCCTGTAACCGATAACCGCCCTGTCCGGACCCGCATACGGGATCAGTCGGCCTAGGTCGCTAATATCGAACTGCCCGTCGCTGTCCATGAAGAAAATATAATCTTTCGAGGCTCTATCCAAACCGCTCCTGAGCGCGGAGCCGTACCCCTTGTTGGTTTCGTGATTGACGAGCACCACGCAGGGATTAGCAGAAGACATCTCTTCTACTATCTCTCGCGTTCTATCCGATGAGCCGTCGTTCACTACCACGACTTCGTAATCGCCGACATTCTTTTCGAGGTAGGAGAGGCATTTCTCAACGGTGTTTTTGATGTTGCCCTCCTCGTTATGCGCAGGAAGCACCACCGTAAGGGAAAAATCTGCTTTCATCTCTTGTTCCATGAGAGAGTGTATACGCCGCGCAAGGCTTCAGCTCGACGGGTTAATTCCGCATTTCATCTCGCTGATAGTATACTCCCTGACCTTCTCGACCGAGACACCCTTGAAAGAACAGGTCTTGCCGCTCGGCCACGTAATTTCGACATCAGCGACTTTCTCCTTGCCCAAGCCGAAATACAGGGGGAGCATGTCCTGCTCGCAGCACCCCCTGCCGCCGGATACTTCTCTTATCTGAACGCCTGCCGGTGTTGAGACCGCCGCCCGGGCCCCGACCGCCGACCTATTGCTCTTTTTGCCGTCGCCTTCGAGCTTGAGCACGATAGAATAATTTGAATTGCCGTTATTTTTCATGAGCCCAGTACCGATGTGGCCGTTAAGAAACACGTCGATATACCCGTCGCGGTTGTAATCCCCCCACGTCGCGGCAAATACGTCTTTCGGCAAATCGATTCCCGCTTCGGGCGCGACGTCGGTGAATGCGCCTTTGCCCGAATTGAGGTATAACTTGTTTGGATGGACGTGGTTGGTGGTGAAAAGGTCCACATCGCCGTCCGCGTCGAAGTCGACCCAGGCGCATGTCCTCCCGTCCCCCGCATCCGCCGTCCCCGTATCGGACGTGACGTCGGTAAATGTGCCGTCTCCATTGTTCCTGTAAAGCGCGTTCCTCATGCGGGGACCCAGATTCGTGACATATATGTCGAGGTATCCGTCACCGTTATAATCACCCGTACAAGCTGCGGTCGTTCTCCAGGAAGCCTCCCCCGAAAGCCCTGACTTTTCCGTGTAATCCGCAAAGGTACCGTCGCCCTTATTCAAATAAAAAGCATTAGTCCCTGTGTTCGCGAGAAAGAGGTCCTGAAAACCGTCGTTATTGGAATCGAACCAAACGGCTCCATTTGTCCTGGCCTTGACGCCGAGCCCGGCCGGACCCGACACTTCCCCGAAGGTTCCGTCTCCCTTGTTGCGGTAGAGGAGCGATCCCCCGGTGCCGGCCTGAAAGAGGTCGACCGATCCGTCGTTATCGTAATCGACCCAGAGGACCTGACTCGGGTTCGGACCTTCTATTGTCAAACCCGCTTTTTCCGAAACGTCCGCGAAAGAAAACTTCTTCGAATTCTTGAATAAAATCGGAGGCTTCCCGGCCATTATGGTCATCACGGCGACGTCCAGATACCCGTCGTTATCGTAATCGGCCCATGAAGCGGCTTTCGCTCTTAAATCGGGCAGCCCCGTTTCGCCGGTAGTCTCAGTAAAAGACCCGCCGTTTACATTCATAAATAACAATAGATCCCTCGAAATCCCCTCGCCGCCCTCAACGCCGGCCTCGCTGTTTTTTTTCTTTTTGGACTTCGTCGTCCTCAACATGGTCAGGCTCGAGAGCAGGATGTCCTGCCAGCCGTCGTTGTTGTAGTCTCCCCAGACCGCCGCATGACCGAGCGGGCCGCCTATGTATACGCCTGATTCCTTCTGTACATTGACGAACCCGGGTACGTCCTCCGCGGAAGCCGCCGGATCGACGGGAACCCCGACCGCGGCGCTCAGGAGAATGATGAAAAACAGATTTGATCCGAATCGAACCAAGAGATGTTCAACCTTTCTTGATATCTCTCAACAGAAGGTCGGCTGCCCTCAAACTCAGGGCTTCTATCGTGAGAGAGGGTGCTTCTCCTCCTCCTGACGTGGGGAAGACGCTGGCATCGGTAACTAATAAATTGGGAATGCTATGGACTCTCAGGGAAGGATTTACGACAGAGGTCTCTCTATCTTCACCCATGCGGCACGTTCCGAAGACGTGGGTGGCCGAAAAGAAGTCATAGGAGGAGACCTCCTCGACTACGTCTCCGGCCCCGCTCGCTTTTAAAATCTCTTTCGACTTTTTTGAAATAAACTCCAGCGACTTTAATTCCGGCTCTCCCAGAAACGATTGAATCTGGGCGACCGGGGACCCGAACTGATCTTTTATCTTGGGGTCGAGCGTGACGAAGGTGTCGTTATTGGGGAAGAATTCGGCGATCCCGCCCACGCTGATTGCGTGTCCGAACCACTTCTCTATCTCCTTGACGTAATTTTCTCCCCAGCCTTCGAAATAACGGAGGGAATAGTTAACCGGCCCCAGCGCGCTGCCTGCGGTCGGGAATAACCTCAGTCCGCCGGGAAACCCCCTCTCCGGGTCGGGGTTGTTCCATTTCCAGATAATGCTGTCAATCGGTATGCCGCGATAGGAATCAAGCCTTTCGGGATGCATGGCTACGGCTTCGTAGAAAGTCGTCTCCATAAAATTCTTCCCGACAAGCCCGTTTCCTTTAATGTCGGAGTTCAAAAGGAGCCTGGGCGTCTCTACGGCTCCGCATGCGACCGCGATATAATCGCCTCCGACGAAATGCTCCTTTCCGCCCCTGTCATAGTAAACCACCCCCACGGCTCTTTTTTTACCGAGCTTGTTGTCGATTTCTATTCGGGTAACGTAGACATTATCGATTATTTCGCAGGTGCCGGTCTTCTCTGCAAGCGGGATAAACGTAACGTCGACACTGCCCTTATCCTTCCTCGGGCAGCCCCAGACGCACCCGTTACAATAATTACAAGGGGGGGCATCGCGGTAAACCCCTGATAGTATGGCGACGGAATTCGGTATAAGGTCAATGCCCTGCTTCCGGCAAGCCTTCTCCACGATCTTGCTCGCATAACTCAGCTTGTGAGGTTTCAAGGGGTACGGCTTGCTCCTGGGCCGGCCGGGTATAGTATCGGGTCCGGCAACTCCCAGAATGCCCTCGGTTTCGGCGTAGTAGGGCTCGAGGTCTTTATACTCTATGGGCCAGTCCACGGCCACCCCGTAACGGCTCTTCATCCGGAACGCGTCCTCGTTAAGCCTGTGGGCCTCCCCCTGGTAGTGGAGGGTGGTCCCGCCGATTCCGGAGATCTGATGGTACTTCAAATATCTCCTTTCCTTTGTGGGATTAAGCTTGCCTGAGGCCTTGTTCCATGACCGCAGATTCTCGTATTGCCCATCGAGGGGCTGTTTTTTGCCGAACGTGTGCCTTATGTTCCTGATCTCGGGGAAACCTTTGGATTCCCAGTTATCCTCATCGAGCGCATAGCTCTTGTAGGGGTCGTAACGCGGGCCGGCTTCGAGCAGCAGTACATTCATGCCTTTCGACGCCAGCTTCCAGGCAAACGGCGCCCCGCCGGGGCCCGATCCGACCACCAGGCAATCGTATTTTTTCTTTATCGGAGGCATCTCAGTGAGCGGTTGATAATATAATGAAACTATTGCTTTATGTCAATTTATAAGTTATACATTTTGTTTACCCGCCATTTTGAACAAGGAGCAAAGAATGAAGATTTTGATACCTATCCTGCTGACAGCATTGCTTTTATCATCGGCTTGCGGCCAATCGGGAACTGAAAAGTCGCCTGAGGGCAAGACCGGCAACGCGGGGCAGGAACAGAATGGAAGCACTGAAGCCGCAAAGGCCAAACCCGAAAGGAACTCAAAAGTGGTCGCCCGCGTAAACGGGGTCCCGATCTACGAAGACGAGCTAAACGGCAGGCCCGTGGATTCGCTCATAACGGACGAAATCCTCTACCAGAAGGGGCTGAACGAGGGACTGGACAAGAAATACGAGGACAGAATCAGGGAATACAGAATGAGCCTCGTGGTAATGGAAGTTAAGAACAAATTTACAGAGAGCCAGCCGCCGGAAGAGAAAATAACGGATGAAGACCTCCTCGAATACTACAATTCCGCAAAGGACACGGCTTACACCAGCATCCGCGCAGAGGAAATAAATTTTAAGGACGAAGGCCTGGGCGGTCAAATAATAAAAATGGCCAAGGAGGGGAAAAACCTCCAGGACATAGCGAAGGACCTGTCGGATGCGGAATCAGAGATGAAAGTTTCGGACCCGGGATACGATAAAAAGTATAACGCTTACTTCGACGTGAAAGAAGTCGGCTCCGTATCGAGCGTCATACGCAAACCGGACGGGACATACAGCGTACTCAAGATACTGGAAGTCAAAGTAATACCCTATGACAAGATCAAAAGTAAGATCGGGCACACCATAGAAGCCAGGCGGAAGGGAGCGGCTTTCAACAAATATGCCCGGGAAGTAGCGCAACAGGACGGATTCACGGTGGAAATAATAGACAGTACAAGCCATAATAACTGAAACGGATATGAAAAGCTCAAGAAGAAAATTCTTAAAGACGGTAGCCGCGGGAGTGATAGGAGGGGAGATAATATCGGGGGCCGCACCAGCAGTCTTCGCTAAAACCGAGCCGTATGCCGATGGGTTCGAAGTCCAAAAGGGCTTCAAGGTATTCAACGAAACTACGCAGAAAAATATGATGAAGCTCGCCGAGATCATCATACCGGGATGCGGAAACATCGGGATGAAAGACAAGCTTATGCGGTACCTCTACAGCAGCAAGGGCACGGCCAGTTTTTTCGATGCCGGGTTTTGGAACCTGGACGCCGTCAGCAGGAAATATCTCAAGGTCCCGTTCTACGAGCTCGAAAAGAAGAAAGATATCGACGCCATCCTCAAACGTACAAGAGCCGTCAACAGGGGGTTCTTCGACAGCTTCAGAAAGATTGTCGTTCAGTTCTACTATTCAGACCCGAGGGTATGGAAGACACTCTCATACGACGGGCCCCCGCAGCCAAGGGGTTTCATGGACTACTCGGAACCTCCCAAGCCGGCAAAAAAAGGATAGGCCTGTCATTCCGGGCGGGCCGACCGCTCAGAATTCACGGGATGAGACAAGCCCGAGCGTTTCTTCGATAACGTCCTGTATACGCATTATTTTTTCTATCTCCATGACGCGCCCTCTCCGCGCTCTTGTCTTCGGATTCGCGGAAACAATGGAGCAGCAGTCCTTATATGGCTCTATGGATAATCCATAAGTGCCTATTCTCTTGGCATAATCCACAATCTCTTGCTTATCGTATGCAATAAGCGGCTGGAAGACCGGCAGCGAAACAGCCTCCCTCACAAGAGCCATATTCTCGATAGTTTGCGACGCGACCTGGCCCAGGCTGTCTCCCGTCACAAGGGCCATACAACCGTTCTCTTGCGCTATCCTTTCGGACACCCTCACCATAAACCTTCTGAACAGAACGAGCTCATATCCAGTGACGTCGGCCGCTTTCAGGAGAGAGGATTCAAACGGGTAATAGGGCACGAGAAA
Source organism: Thermodesulfobacteriota bacterium (assembly GCA_040754335.1). Taxonomy (NCBI): domain Bacteria; kingdom Pseudomonadati; phylum Thermodesulfobacteriota; species Thermodesulfobacteriota bacterium. Next base: position 118,098 of record JBFMCV010000007.1, read on the forward strand.
TACACGCGTGCCGAGCTGGAATTCGTTCAGTCGTCCGAATATTCCATTCATCTTTGTACGCTCCACATAGCCGTTATCGGCGTAGACATGGAAATGAACGAGGTCGACCCTGCACCCCCTCTTCATCATCAGATATGAGGAGACAGGCGAATCTATGCCGCCGGATATGAGAGATAGAACACGGCCGCTCACGCCCGTCGGGAACCCTCTCAGCCCTTCCTTTTTCTCAAAGAATATATATGTCTTGCCGGAGACCTCGATAAATACCTTCATTTCCGGATCTCGGAGGTTGGCTTTCAAACCATACTTTCGAGTGATCGCGTCGCCTGTGAGCCTCGCGACCTCCATCGACGTATACGGGAATTTCTTATCGGGCCTCCGCGCAAAAACACCGAAGCTTACAGGACCTCCCGCCAGCCTGCCGCCCACCTCATCCGTTACGATATCCGTGATTTCGTCGATCCGGCTATCCGCTACGAGGGCCTCGGCATACCAGGAGATACCCGGCACTTTATCGAGCAGCAGAGGATCGCCGCCCTCCATAACAAAATAGCCCCTGTGCCTGCTGATTACGCCGCCCGCTATACTTTCGATATTGTCCTTTAGCTTCAATTCGAAATCCGCCCTGTTCCTGCCCTTAAGGGACAATTCGCCGTAATGTATCAAGACGCATTTATTCTTCTTCATCGGCATACATGATACATGAGGAAGGATGCGGGATACAGTGTGCGGGATTGAGGATTTAAAGAAATGGATTCCCGATAAAGACACCAAGGAATGACGATTTAAAAGACGAGATTGCCGCGGTCGCAGTATTCATCAGGTATCGAGCATAGATAACTTGCTTCATTGCAATCAACCAGGGGCAACCGGTTCTTACGCACGCTCAGAACCGTTCCTCGCAAAGACAGACAACTACAAATCCTCCCTAACCCTCCTTTGCCAAAGGAGGGAATTAACTGCAAAGGATGAGACTGCCGCGGCTCCTGCACATGAGGTATCTGCTAGGGAAGACCCGTTCATGCTTCGACCCTTCGACTTTGCTCAGGACAGGCGTGCAGATTAGCATTATCCTGTCTTCAGTGTTTGGCGAAATGTAAGAAGTGACAGAAGAATCGGATATAAGCGCAGATTCTGCGCCTCAGCACGAACGGGTTTGTTGGTTGCAGTATTAAGCAGAGGATACGCGGAGGGATCGTATATGAGCGCAGGTTCCGCGCCTCAGTGCGAACGGGTATGGTTGAATTAGTGAATGAAAAGTAACACCCCCCACCCTTAACCCTCCCCCCTTAAGGGGGAGGGAAGTGAAAAGAAAGGCAAGATTGCCGCGGTCGCCTTGCTCCCTCGCAAAGACAGATCAGATGACAGAAATGATAAAGAAAAATCCCCCTAAATCCCCCTTTAGAAAGGGGGAAAAGGTAAAACGACAGGCTGTAAGAGATAGTAAAAAAAAAGCCGGGAGAATCAGTTTCCTGACTCTCCCGGCGTTAAGCTGTTTCAGAATTAAAGCAGGGGGGCGGACGTAAAGCCCGCCTCCCCGCAGTTTGAATCCTTATTTCTTTCTTCTTCTTACTGCCCTTACACCGAAGGCGAAGGCCACCGGTACAAGCGGAATCAGCACGTTGGCAAACGCTGTTCCGAGCTGAACCGGGCTGGCCGCGATCGCGCAGCTTCCACCACCACCGCCATCAGACGGCGGAACAGACGTCGGCGGAGGAGGCGTAATCGTCGTCGGCGGGGTGCTCGTCGGCGGAGTCGTTACAGGCGAAGGCGAGAACTCGTCGCTTATCGGCACATCGGCGTCTATACCGAGCCTGATGAAGCAGACCAGAACGTCGCCGCAGCTCTGGAAGTCTTCGAAGTCATCGAAGATTCCGATCTCAGCCGTTACCAACGCACCGAGCGTCCTGTAATTCGGGAGATACTCGTCGGCGAAGTTAATCATTATCGCATCGCCGCCCACACCGTCGTCACCAACCGTGTTAAACTGGCCGGCAAACTGGGTCGGGAGGAAATCGGTAAGGAACGCATTGAAATCGCCAGTGAGCGTCCCGTCGCAGAATATCGCGTCGATTATCGTCTCGACGTTCCTGAAGTTATCAACCAGGGCGCCAGTCGTCGCGCGTGTTACATTGCTCGGATTCGTCTCACAAAGCCCGTCCTTTTGCGCGGTTATGTACTGAACCACATAGCGGTCTCCATTCGCAGGCGAGTTAAGGGTATCCGAAACGAAAGGCCCTGTACCGCCCTGGAACTCGAACGCTCCGATCGCATAGGTGAGGTTATCGTTCCCCAATATCTGACAAGAGCCGAACCCGAGAATGTTACCAACGTTGGCCGTTGTATTCTGCTGATAGCAGTTACAGTCCACAGCAACCGGAGGACCAGGAATCGTAGCGAATGTCGGCTCTACGTCGAGAACACAGACCGCAGCGTAGTTTTCACAAGTGGAGAAAAGAATGTCTTCAGGAGCGAGGAACGTGAGGTCATACTGAACAATACCCGTGTTCGTCGGTCCAGGCGGAAGGCTCGGAGTGCTTAACGGATCGAAGATGTTGCTTTCGACGATCGTGACGTTGGTGTCAACCGGCCCGACACCGATCAGGTTCTGGGCAGAGGCACCGAGAGAAGCAGATAACTGACTCGCAAACGATCCGATAGGAGAGTTCAGGCCATAGTATCCCGTGGGAACCGTGGCGTCCGAAAGGATGAACGACATAAAGGTATCGGCGTCCGGATCGTCACAGTCAGGTCCCTGACAAGCAGGAGGATTGATATTCGGCTGAATCCCCTGAGCTGTTATCACGCCAGAGGCTCCACCCTGCTGCTGTTCCCAGGGCGGGAGTGATCCGTCCTGGAAGCTGCCGTTGAGAATGAGGTTGAGGTCCACAGGGAACTCTTCGTCGAAACATACGGCCCACCTGTGATTGGCGTTAAAGCCGTAGGAATAATCTATATCATCGATCACCTGTATCGTCGCCGCAAGGCCGTTGTGCTCTATAGCAACGTCAGGCGAAGGACACTCGTCGACCGCAGTAATGGTCAGGAAACCTTCATGACCCTGCAGAACGTTGTCGTCGGGCGTATCGCCGATGTTCGTAATCAGGTCGCCGAAATCATACACATGGGTATCTGCCGGGGTGTAAAAATCGCAGAAGTTCCTGATCTCGACGCAGTTCTCGTCCAGTATGCGCACATGCACCCACGTCGGGAAATCCGCGTTCGTCAGCTGAACGAACGTGTTCCTTCCGCCCTTCTGGGTCCACCAGGTTACGGCCTGCGAACCCGTTTCATTTGTGGGCGTCGGCTGATCAAAGTTCGTGAAATCCACATGCTGCCAATCCATACCGCCCACCGCAGCACCGCCTATGCCCTCAACGGTACCTATCAGGGCACCAGAAAAATTGATGGGCGTAACAGGCGTAATATCCTCAGTCTTGAGCCATCCGGTAGGTACTTCAACGAATGGACAGAACTGAGCGTTCTCTCCAGCCTGCCCCTTAGCCTGGTTCTGGAAACTGAACCCCAAGAGGACAAGCAATACTACAGCGATCAGTGAAAACCTTAACTTGCTTATCATTTATTTATCCTCCTTTTTTAAATTTGTTATGCATCCGATGTTCATCGTTATTCACCTTGCTCCGGTATTACTCTTCGACAGCAACAGCTTCCGTAAACACGCTGAACGACATCCAGGAATCCATCGAGCCGGTGCCGTTTCCGTTGTTAATACCGAGGAAGCCGACAAAGAACGGCTCAGATGGGCACTCGGTAGGATCGAGATCCGCTTCGAAACATACGAAATTTATGAACGGAAGGAAGAGCCATCCGGAGTCCACGGCGCCGATAACCGGGCCGTCGAGCTTATTGGTGTTGCATATTCTATCAAAACCCTGAGAGTTCGGAATAGAGTTGTCAATACCGTAGTTGATGGTCGTGTCGTCACAGGTGAATACAACCGGGCTGCATGACGTGGGGATCTCGTTATCGTCCAATATAAAGTTCTGAGGATCGAAAGGATCTCCGAACAATGTACCGATCAGCGGCGAAGCGAAAACCTGATCGAAACCGAGATCGACATAGGTGATACCTACAACGTCGGAGAATTCGTTCCCGTTCACATCGTTGAAGTTGAGAATCTTGAACCCTTCGAAGAAGGCCAGCGGATCCTCGCTCCAGGCAGCGTTCGTCCTGTACTCGTAATCGCCGTCGTTGTCGAGTATCCTGAACATCCCTATCAGAGAAAACTCGGGACCGGACGTCAGGGATATGGCCACGAAGCCGTGGGTATCTACCAGGTTGCTGGCAATACCGGCCGGGAGATCCGACATGTCGTAGACGTCTGTATCGCCCGGGGTCAGGCAATCAAAGAAGTCCAACTCTTCGCATGCGAGGGTGGCATTGAATATCTGGACATGCACACAAACCTCTTCGTCAGAAGTGTTGGTGAGCTGTATGAAAGTGTCCCTACCGACCTCGTCATAATAATAGATGAGCCTGTTGGCGCCCGTGTCGGTCTGGTCTATGGGCTCAATATCGAACCCAGCTTTTGCCTGCATCGGTATTACTAAAAGAAAAGCAAGCACTAATAAGTACTTAATTTTGGATATACTATCCTGTAGCATTGAACCTTTCCTCCTTGTTTTGGTATTGTTAATCGAATTTCCAGTCATAAACATCCTCCTTCTTAATTTTCAAAATGGCAAAAAATGTACGGGAATTGGTTTATTCAGGCAACCTCCATCTCCTTACTACAAACAAATACCCGAGAAAACTCACAACTGCTCAGAATTACAACATAGAATGAAGTCGTTGTCAAGTCTTTTTCTCCAGCACAAATATGAACATCCCGGAGACATGACACCATACTCCTTCCTCCTTTAAAATTAAAGCAATTACATCACAAATTATACCCCTTGTCAAGATATTTCGGTCAGACAATTATTCGGGGACCCGGGCACAAACCCCGGGTACCGGGAGAGCCCCGGCCTCGTACCGGCCCGACCGCCTCGCCGTCAGAGACCAAAGCCCCCGGATAGGGTGGCGCGATCGAGCTAATATGCCTGTAATTAACACTTTTCAGGATAAAAACTGCCTGCATAACCGGGGATACAGGGAGAGCCAGGGGATGAGGCAGGTAACGTTTGAGAAAATATAGGGACAAAAGAAAAGCTAAATCCCCCTAAATCCCCCTTTTTCTAAGGGGGAAAAGAATTTAAGAATAACACCTTTTCCGGCTTCGCGTTCCTACGCCGTGACGAGCATACGACTTTGCCCTTCGGGCTTCGACGGACAGGGGGGCGTACGGGTTAAAAAAAGGGGTGTTTTGAGCCCGCTCCGGCGGCAGCCCTGTCCCGGCGCCCCGGAGCGGGCAGCCCGCCCACAATCCCCCGCACAGACCGCCTCAGGGATATGGCGGCCGGAGCCGGGCGGCCGCCGGGATAGCCGATATTATATATGGATTATATATATTACATATTCCAACAGGAGAGGTCCGGGCGCGGCACGGGCATACAGGCATATAAATCAACATCTCGCCGAAAATCTGTTAAAATTATTTATCTTCGCACGTACACCGCAGACCGGTCATTTCGAATGCCTCAGGGACGCCGGCGGCCGGCTCAAACCGGCTCTACTCCGGCCCTGTATATTTGATTGCCGCTCCGCATGATGTGATAATATCAAATAAGCAGCCAAGACAAGAATTGAGGAGAAAGAGTTTTGAATAAATTTCCGGATAGAGTCAAGAAACTATTCGTATTAACGGCCGTTATCGCGTCCCTCGCATACGTCCTGTTCTTCCCTCCGGGCGTGATTATCCCCGGAGAGAGGGCGGAGGCGGACAACCTCGGAATAACGGACGCAGTCATGCAGTACGTAAACCGCTATTATGTAGATAAATCCGTCATAGATCCGAAAAACATGCTGATCCTGGGGCTCGGGAGAATGGAGCAGATGGTGGACAAGGTGCTCGTCGATTTCCCCCAGGGGGAGAACAGCCCGAGCTTCGAGGTGCAGGCCGGTGGGGAAAAAGCCGTGTTCGACATGAGCGGAGTCGCGGGACTCAACGACGTCACCGACAGGCTCGAAGAGGTATTCCGGTTCGTCTCGCCGCATCTCACTCCGAACGACCCCAAGCTGAACGACATAGAGTACGCCGTGCTCGACCAGATGCTCAACTCGCTCGACCCGCACTCCGGAATAATAACCCCGCAGGTTTATAAGGAGTTCATGATAGAAACCGAAGGCAGCTTCGGGGGCCTCGGAATAGTGATCGGGGTAAGGGACGGCGACCTCACCGTCATTTCCCCCATCGAAGGCACACCCGCCTACAGGGCCGGAATAAAGCCCAACGACAAGATCGTGCAGATAGCGAACGAATCGACCGTTAACATGTCTCTCATCGAGGCCGTCAGCAAGCTTAGAGGGCCGAAGGATACCGAGGTCTCGATTCACGTCATGAGGGAAGGGTTCCCGTCGCCCAAGGAATTCAAAATGATGCGGGACACGATAGTGATAGAGAGCGTCGAGGCTTTCGAGCTCGAAGACGGTATCGAGTACGTGAGGATCAGGGACTTCCAGAAAAACACGCTCGACAGCATCGTCCACAACCTCGAACGGAACGGCGCAGGAAGCCCGAGGGGCATAATACTCGACCTGAGGGGCAACCCCGGCGGGCTTCTCGACCAGGCCGAGAGAATCTCGGACCTCTTTTTGACACAGGGCGTGATAGTCACCACAAAAATAGGGAATTCCTCCAAGCGCTATCACGCGAACGACAAGGACCAGCAATACAACGGCAACATAGTCGTGCTCGTGGATGCGGGGAGCGCGAGCGCTTCGGAGATCGTGGCGGGCGCGCTCAAGAACAACGAAAGGGCGATCATCATAGGGGAGAGGACCTTCGGGAAGGGCTCGGTCCAGCAGATATTCGATCTGAACGACGGCTCGGCGCTCAAGCTGACGATAGCGCAGTACCTGACCCCGGGGGACATATCCATACAGGACGTAGGAGTCACGCCCGACATAATACTCCACCCGACCGTTATCACGGACGACGCCATAGTATTCCACCCGAACTCGGACAACAGGATCCCCGAGAAACCCGGCCTGAAAAAGAAGACGGTGGACCGGGTCCTCGAAAAGCCCGTCTACTCGATCACGTACCTCGACAATAAAATGGCCGTCAAACCCGGCGGGGAGGAAGAGCCCACGCCGGAAGAGGCGCTCACACGCGAAGAAAAGAGGAAGAAGCTCGAGGAGGACTTCTACGTATCGCTCGCCAGGGAGATAATCAATTCCTCGTCGGTCCCGTCCAGGAAAGAATCGCTCGGAGAGATACAGGGGGGGATCACCAAGATCTCGAAAAGCGAAGAAGGGAAGATCGTCGGGAAATGGAAGCTCATGGGGATCGACTGGTCGACCCAGAAGACGAAGGGCCTGAAACCCTCCCTCGCGGTCACTATAACCCCCGAAATCCCGACGGGGGACGCAGGCGGCAAGCTCGAAATGAATGTGGAAGTGCAGAACACCGGCAGGGAGCCCCTCTACAGGCTAATGGCCACGACAAAATCGGAAAACCCCGTCTTCGAGGGGAAAGAGCTTATTTTCGGAAAAGTGAACCCCGGCGAGAAGAGGTCGTGGAAAACGTCGTTCGAGGTCCCGAAATGGACGCTTACCAGGGAGGACACGGTCACACTGGAATTCGAAGACGGAAACGACTCGCGGATACCCGGTTACGGATTTACCGCCAAGACGTACGGTCTCGAGAGACCGCTGTACGCGTTTAACTTCGAGATCGTCGACGACGGCAGGTACGGGTCGAGCGGCAACGGGAACGGGATACCAGAGCCGGGAGAAATCATAGCGTTCCTCGCGAAGGTGAAGAACATGGGCCGGGGAGAGTCGGAAAAAACAGTTCTTACGCTCAAAAACAACTCGGGAGACAAAATCTTCCTCGAAAAGGGCAGGGCCGAGTTCGAGAACCTCGCGCCGGGGGAGTCTAGGGAAGCGGCCTTTACATTCGACGTGAAGAATACGGACTCCCCGCTCGATCTCGAGATACAGATAGTGGACGACGTCTTCAAGGAAGGGCTCATAGGAAAGGCCGTAATCCCCGGCAATACCGAGGGCGCCGTCTTTGAAAAAGCGGATTCGACCGTGACAGTTGCCGAAGCCGATACGCCCGTTAGGGGCGGGAGCTATAACGAAGCCCCCATAATAGCTTTAGCGGGACAGGGGACGACTTTCAGCGGTCTCGGACAAAGCGACGGCTGGGTAAAGATAAAAATAAACGAAAATTCGGCGGGCTGGATCAATAAGGAGAAGGTGGTTATTTCCGAGACGTCCGGGCCCAGGCAGCCCGCGGGAAGCACGAGGCTTCAGGAAATTTTCGAAGCACCCCCTGTCATAAGCGTGACCGGCGTGCCGGTATCAACCGATTCACAGACGATAACGCTCAACGGGGACGTTAACGACGGGGACGGCATAGAGCTGGTATCCGTGTTCATGGGCGAAGACAAGGTCGCGCTACTGCCCTCGACAAAGACGGAAGTGCCGGTGTCGGTAGAGCTGAAGCTCGAAAACGAAGTGAACCTCATTACGATAATCGCCAAGGATTCCAAAGGGCTCCTCTCGAGACAGTCGTTCGTCGTGAGGAAAGAGGACAGCGTGGTGAGAAAAGCGGACAAGCAAGGGTAGCTGGCTTGATCGGGAAATTCGTCCTCAGCCGGGCACTGACGGGAATCTTCGTAATATTCGCAGTCGTGACGATAACCTTTTTTCTTCTGAGGACTCTACCCGGGGGGCCGTTCGACGCCGAAAAAAAGCTCCCTCCCCAGATCAAAAAAAACATAGAGGCAAAATACCACCTCGACGAGCCTGTCTGGAAACAGTACTTCTCATATTTGAGCGGCCTCGCACGGGGCGATTTCGGTCCGTCCTATAAATATATCGACAGGTCAGTAAACGAGATAATAGGCGAAACGCTTCCGGTTTCGGTCGAGCTCGGGCTCATAAGCCTCGTTATAGCGGTCTTGCTCGGCTGCGCAATCGGCATCGCTTCGGCGACGAAAGCCGGGGGGGCGGTCGATTTCGCTTCCGTATCGATCGCGACGGCGCTCGTGTCCGTACCGACCTTCGTAACCGGGGCCTTGCTTATCTACGTATTCTCCGTGAAGCTGAGGTGGCTGCCGGCGGCGCTCTGGGGAAGCCCCGCCCACGTAGTGCTTCCGGCTCTGACGCTTGCGGCCGGGCCCGCGGCATACATAGCACGCCTCATACGCGCGAGCATGCTCGATACGTCGAAAGCACTTTTTATAAGGACGGCCAGGGCCAAGGGGCTCGGCGATTTCAGCGTGGTCACGAAACACATACTGAGAAACGCACTCATACCCGTAGTCACCGTGCTCGGCCCGATCACCGCTTTTCTCGTCACGGGGTCCTTCGTCGTCGAGCACATATTCGCGATACCGGGGACGGGAAGGTTCTTCGTAATGGCGGTCTCGAACAGGGACTACCCGCTCGTCATGGGGATAACGATCGTGTATACGATAATACTCGTCCTCGCGAACCTGATCGTGGACATACTCTACGTCGTCCTCGACCCGCGGATAAAATTCGATAAGGGCGGCGTCTAGACGTGAGGAACATCAAGCTTACGATCGAATACGACGGGTCCGACTACGCGGGCTGGCAGCGTCAGCCCTCGGGGCCGACGATACAGGAGACGATAGAGACGTCCCTCAGGACGATAACGGGGGAGAACATAAAGCTCCTGGGCTCGGGCAGAACGGATTCGGGGGTGCACGCGCTCGGGCAGGTGGCGAGCTTCAGGACAGAGACAGCGCTCAGCCCCTCCGAGCTTCAGAAGGGGCTCAATTCGCTCCTCCCGAAGGATATAGTGATAACGGACGCGGAAGAAGCGGAGCCGGGGTTTCACGCCCAGCTCTCCGCTAAGAGTAAAACTTACACATATAAAATATTGAACCGCCCTTTCCCGTCCGCGATACTGAGGGACAGGGCATGGTTCATACCATATCCCCTGAAGGCGCGTTTAATGAGCGAGGCTGCGGGCGCGCTCATCGGGGAGCACGACTTCAGGGCATTCGCGCAGTCCGAGGCCACTGTGAAATCCACCGTAAGGACGGTGCTCGGCGCCGGAATTACAAAACGGAAAGACATGCTGGAGTTCAGCATCGAAGCCGACGGATTCATGAAGAGGATGGTCAGGCTGATTGTCGGCACGCTCGTTCAGGTGGGCAAGGAAAAAATCACCCCCGCGCAGTTCCGCGAAATCCTGGAATCGGGGGAGAAAACGAAGTTCGTGCATGCAGCCCCCGCCCGGGGGCTGTATTTAAAGGAAGTCAAGTATTGATTCGTGTATAATCCCGTGCGCTGACGAAAGCCAAACTACAACTTTGGAGAGATGAGCATATGAAGATCCTCAGATTCGAGACACAGGACAGGAAGACGAGATACGGGACCCCGGACTCGGGCAAGATTCAAGAGCTGGAAGGGGACATATTCGGGAAATTCGAGGCGACGGGGCATACGTTCGACCAGGGGGAAGTAAAGGTTCTCCCGCCTGCAGCGCCGACCAAGATAGTCGCAGTCGGGCTCAACTACAAGGACCACGCGATCGAAATGGGGAGGGATTTGCCGGAAGAGCCCAGGCTCTTCATCAAGCCGAGCACTTCGCTGATCGGACACGGGGACAAGATAATCTACCCCGCGCATATGTCCTCGCACGTCGACTACGAAGGGGAGCTCGCACTCGTGATCAGAAAACAGGCGAGGCACGTTGAAGAAGGGGAAGCGCTCGATTACGTGCTCGGCTATACGTGCCTGAACGACGTCACCGCGCGCGATCTCCAGGCGCGGGACATCCAGTTCACTAGGGCAAAGGGTTTCGATACGTTCGCCCCCGCGGGGCCTGTGATAGAAACCGATATAGACCCGGGCGGCCTCGAGATATCGACCTATCTCAACGGCGAGAGGAAGCAGCACTCAAACACGAAGAACCTGATTTTCAGCGTGCCCCGGCTCGTGAGCTTCATATCGAAGGTCATGACGCTCCTTCCGGGGGACATCATATCGACCGGCACTCCCGCAGGCGTGGGGCCTATGAAGCGGGGCGATACCGTGGAAGTGGAGATCGAGGGAATAGGTAAGCTCACCAATTACGTTGAATAACCTCGGAAGCGAAAAACCCCATACACGCGTCAGCGGTCGGAATTGACCGTCCTGAGAATCGATTGCGCCTCTTCGTGGACCCGGGGATCGGACGCGATCCTGAGAAGGACCTCGGCCTGCTCCCCCGCCTTCTCCCTCTCCCCGAGAGCCAGGTAGACCCGGGCGAGGAGGACCCTCGCTTCTATGAACCCCGCTTCGTATGCGACCGCGTCCTCGAGCGAGCGCGTCGACAGCATTAACAAGTCGTAAGACCTTTGCTGCCGAGCCTGGATGGAATACACAAGGCCCAACATGTATAGCGCCTTAGGGTTCCTATGCTTGACCTCGACCGCTCTCTCTAGATAGCCGCGGGCTGCCGAGATATTATTTTGCTTCAGAGACATATAGCCCATGTAAAAATTGTATTCTCCTTCCTGCCCGGTGTCATATTCGCGGGCCGCATTCAGATACTTTTCGGCGCTCCCGTAATCGCCCTTTTCAATATAGTCAAGCGCGAGGGCGCCCGCGGCTATGCCCCTCCCGCGGTTCGTAGCTTTGATTTCGGGACCGAGCGCGGCCGTATGCTGCTGTATAGCCTCGTCGACCCTGCCCGCCTTCCTGAGCGCTTCTCCGTAGTTGACTCTCGGTGTAATCCGGTCGGGTGTCTTACTGACCGCGGCCTCCCAGAGCGTAATCTCGTCCCTCCAGACCTCCTGCCCCTTCACGGTAACGATCAGAAAAGAAACGCATAACAATCCGCCCGCGGCCAGGCCGGCCCATTCTCTCCCGATGAGACTCCCGCCCCTCACTATCCAATACCCCAGGAGCAGGCAGTACCCCGCAGAAGGGACGTACAGGAACCTCTCCGCGAACTTGGTCAACGCCAGCGGGTATATCGCTATCAATACCGCCGGGCCCAGGGTCGTGAAAATCCAGAGCAGCGAGAAGGCGGTGACTTTCTCCTTCTTCCTGATCGAAACTATGAATCCCGCGGTAACCGCGGCTATGAGCAGGAGCGAAATAATAATTTGCGGTGCGCCCCCGATCGGGATCGATGCGATGAAGTGGTTGAGATCGTACGGAAACAGGAGCTTCTGCGCATAGAAAAGATACGCGCCTAGAAACGTGGTGATGACTTTCCAGGCGCCCGGGGAGCCGTCTGTTTCATCGAATTCTCCAGCGTCGAGAATAGTGAGAGTATTCTCTAGAGAACCCCACCTGAAATAAGCATAAAACAATACAAGAGAGCCGATGACCGCGTACTTAACGATATTGGCGCGGTTAAAGAGCCTCCCGCTTATGAGATCGAGGCCGAGTATGATCAAGGGGAACGAAAACGCCACCTCTTTCGAGAGAAAGGAAAGATAGAAAAAGAACCCGGCAAATACGATGAAGAAGATCCGACTGTTGGAGAGTATGTAGAAAATGAGACTCAGGAGCAAGAACATCCCGGCGTGCAGGTCCCCCCTCGCGGAGATAAACGAGACCGATTCGACGTGGAGGGGATATAGAGCGAACAGCATTCCCGAGAGAAAAGCCACGCTCTCTCCCGGCCCCCTTTTAAACTCTTTAAATAACAGGAGGATCAGGAAGTAAAGGAGCACCGTAGAGACCGAATGCATGACTACGTTCGTCAGGTGGTATCCGAAAGGCGAGCTCCCCCACATCCTGCTGTCCAGGACGAGCGAGGTGAAAAACATCGGCCTGAAATATTTTGCAGTCCTGACCTCCTCGGGCCTCGAGTGGAACAGTGTCTCGAAACCCAGCTCCGCGTACCTGAGTTTGGGCCCCCAGCTCTGGACAAACCTTAAATCGTCCCACACGAGCCCGTTATCGAGCGACGGTACGAACACGGAGAACGAGACCAGGAACAGGAGCACCGCCACGAACGCCCTGTGCTTGATTATCCTCAGAATCCTTCTGTCAGAGGGACGCGGGGCTTCGGGCGTCCCTGCGGGCGGAGTCTCTGTCATCTTCTCTCCCGGCTTTTTCATTTTTTCGGTCCACATATTACGATCCGGAGAGGATTTCCAGTGACGGGGCTTCCGATCCCGTCATTGCAGAGCAGTCGCTCAGGAGCGTCTATTATACTACGGGCTTCGACCTCTTGCGAATCCGCCTGACCGCTTTCCGGGACAGGGCGGATGCCCATATCAGCGGCCCTTGCCGACCGCATCAAGTATAGCCCGAGCCTGGCGGACGGCTTGAGGATCGGACGTCGCCCTCAAGGCGGCCTCAGCCTGCGCCCTGGCGCTCTCCCTGTCCCCGAGGGCAATATAAACCTGTGCGAGGAGGATTCTCGCGTCTACTAACCCCGGATCGTATTTGAGCGCGCGCTCGAGCGACCCGGCTGCAAGCCCGAACTTATCGGCGGATTTATTTTCATCCGCCTCTATGGCATACACCGCACCCAAAAGATAATGAGCTTTCGCATTATTGGAGTCGATCTCTACGGCTTTCCGGAGATAGTCGCCTGCAGCAGCAACATCGTTCTTTCTCAGGGATATAAGGCCCATGTGATAATAATACTGACCCTCTGTTGCGGGATTATAATCGAGGGCAACCTTGAAATACTTTTCGGCGTTCGTGTAATCACCTTTCTGGATATAATCGGCAGCGAGGGAGCTTGCGGCCATGGCCTTACCGCGGGCAGTACTTTCGACGCCTGGGCCGAGCGCGGCCAGATGCTGTCCGATAGCCTCGTCGACCCTGCCCGAATTCCTGAGCGCTTCGCCGTAGTTGACCTTGGGAATAATCTGGTCCGGCGACCTCTCCACGGCGGCCTCCCAGAACGTGACCTGGTCCGTCCATACATCCTGACCCCTGACCGTCACTATCAGATAGGAAGCGCACAACAAGGCGCCTGCGGCCAGGCCGGCCCACCTACTCCCCGTCAGCCTGCCTCCCCTCACGATCAGGTAGCCCGCGAGCAGGCAGTAGCCCATGGAAGGGACGTAGACGAACCTTTCGGCAAAGCGCGTTATCGCGAACGGGTATATAGCTATCATAACCGCGGGGCCGAGGGCCGCGAAGATCCAGAGCAGCGAGAATGCGGTAACGTTCTCTTTCTTTTTGACCGAAATTATGAAAACCGCCACAACAGCCACGATGAATAGTACAGAAATTATTATGTGCAGCGCGTCCCCGCCCGGTATCGTGCCGATGAAGTGGTTGAGACCGTACGGGAAGAGCAGCTTCCCCGCATAGAAAAGATACGTACCGAGAAAGATCGTGACGAATTCGCCGACACCGGGGGCCACCCCCGCTTCACGGTAGCTGTAAGTATCGACGATGTTGAGGAAATTCGTAAAAGAACCGGACCTCAGATAAAAGTAAACGAGGACAAGAGCGCCGATTATGAGATATTTGAAAATGTTTGTCCGGGTCATGAGCCTTCTGCTTATGAGATCGAAGCCGAGTATTATGATAGGGAACGAAAACGCGACCTCCTTCGATAGAAACGAAAGATAGAAAGAGACCGCGGCCGGTATAACGAAGAAGAAATTCCTGTACGACAGTATATAGAAAATGAGACACAGGAGGAAAAACATCCCGGCAAGTATGTCCCCCCTCGCTGCGATAAAAGAAACGGATTCGACGTGCAGCGGATAGAGCGCGAAGAGCATCGAGGAGAGAAAGGCTTCGCCATCCCCCGCCCCTCTTTTGAATTCCTTGAAAAGGAGGAGTATCAGGAAGTAAAGGAGCACCGTTGAGAGCGAATGCAGGATTATGCTGGTAAGATGGAACCCGAACGGCGAGACGCCCCAGACCCGGTTGTCTATGACCAGTGATGCGTAGTAAACGGGCCTGTAATATTTACGGGCCCTGGACTCATCCGGCCGCTTGGGGGCTAACATCTTGTAGTCGAGCTTTTCTGATTCCAGCCGCTGAGCCCACTTTAGGACATACGTGACGTCGTCCCAGACGAGACCGTTCCCGAGAGAAGGGATAAATACCGAGAACGATACAATGAACAACAGCGCCGCGGCAAATGCCCTGTGCCTGATTATTCCGAGAACCCGGCTGTCCGACTCGTCGCGGGCAGCGGGAGCAGCGCCTGACTGCTTCTCCGTTATCTCCACTCTCGTTTTTTTTCTTTTTTTTGCGGCCATAACGTCACAAGTGTAGGTATCAAGTAATTCGTGGACAAAAGTTGTCCCATCGGAATACATAAGAAAGCTATATATTATTCTTCTTTTCCTTGATGAAAAGAAGCAAAAATCATCCGACAGCACAGAATCCCGGCTAAAATATCTTATTACGGCTAAAATCTATCAATTCCACCCACCATGACACGAGATTTATACATGTTCAACCCTTCGACAAGCTCAGGGCGAACGGGTTGGGTGCGGTGCTGGCTAAACAAAAGAGCTTGGAAAGAATCGTTTATCAGCACACATTGTGCGCCGCCGGATTCTGTGAATGTCGGAAAATACAAACCCCCTTTCATTACATGTTATCCAGGAGAATTCCAGCCCTGAATTATTTAACATCTACAACAATAAGATAACTCTCATCGACGAGGTAATACCGAACCCAACCTAATTACGCTCAGTCGGGGGCTTTCATTATCTTCCGGGCTTTTTCCGCAAGCGGATCCGTGAGACCGCTCTCGATTGCGAGTCCCGCATTCTCCCGGGCCTTCTCCCCGTCCCCGAGCTCGAAATAGACCATTGCGAGCAGCAGATAAGCCTTCCCGTAATGAGGCCGCAATCGAACCGCCTTATTTGTATATTTCAGGGAGGCCAGGTAATGCTCCCTCGAGCCGCCCGATTTCCCTTTCAGATAATTGACAAGCCCCAGGTGGTAGCTCGTCTTGTAATATCCCGGATCGTAACCGTAGGCTTTGAGGAACCATTCTTCGGCACTACGGATATCTTTTTTGTTAATATACACGACGCCTATATTGTTGGCTGTCACGGACCGTCCCTTGTCGCTGATTTTTACGCCCTCCAGGAAATTCTTGTGGAGCTCTTTAAGCGCCTCGTCTTCCCTGCCCGCGTCGAGAAGGGCGATCCCGTAATTAATACGCGGAATCGCACTCCCTGGTGATTTCCTCGTCGTATCTTCCCACAGCGCCACGCCGTTTCTCCAGACCCCCTGGCGGCCGACGGCAAATAATAAATAAAAAGCTGCCAGAAGAAAAAACGCCGTGAGCGAGATCCTTCCGACCCACGCGCTGTCCCACTGATGAGCGAATACGGAGCCCAGGAGGAGACATAAGCCGGCCGAGGGTATGTATAAATACCTCTCCGCTAAGGAAGCGGACGGGATATCCGTCAAGGCTATAAGCGCAGAGGGGAAAAGTGTGACGGGGATCCAGAGGAGAGCGAAGGCGCTCACGTTACGCCGTTTCTTTATCGAATATATAACCCAGAGCGCTATGAGCCCGAATGCCAGAGCTGCGGCGATCAGATGAGCCGGCCCGCCGGGCGGAGACTCCGTAAAGGCGTTGAACGTAAAAGGGAATACGAGCTTCGAGAAGTAATAGCTGTAAGAGACCGACAGCACCTCGATCACCCCCGGGATTACGGCCGCCCCGTCTCCTACCTCCGTCAGCGCAGTCCCGCCCGGCACGCGCACGCTCGAAAGCTCCGGGAAATTGACGTAAGTCCTTCCCCTCAGATAAAGGAAGAGGGCCAGCACCGACGCGTACACGGCGTATCTCAGGATATTCATCTTCCTCCCCTTACTCCTGTTAATGAGATCGAACGCGAGCGCCGTTAAAGGGAAGACGACCGCGACCTCCTTTGACAAAAGAGACAACGAGAAGGAGACCGCCGTCAGAACAAGGAAGCCCGCTTTTTTCACAGAGAGGATATGGAAAATGAATGCGAGGAAAAAAAAGAGAGCGCAGAGCACGTCCGATCTGCCCGAGACCCACGAGACCGATTCCACGTGCATGGGATAAAAAGCGAAGAGGACGCCCGCAATAAATGCAGCCGCGTGCCTTCTCTCATACCCGAGCTCCCCCAGAAGAAGGAGGGCGAACAGGTACATGGAAACGGTCGTGAGCGCGTTGAGGACTATATTAGTCAAATGGAAACCGAAAGCGGAGACGCCCCAGAGGGTTTTGTCGAGAACCATCGAAGAGTAGATAAGCGGCCGGTAATACAGCACGTCCTTCGTCTCTTTCACGGGAGGGAAGAACATGTAGCCTACGCTCGACGCATTGTACGAGTAGTAGCTCTGCTCGATCGTCTCCACGTCGTCCCATACGAAGTCGTTCCGGAGGGAGGGGACGTAGGCTCCGAAGGAAACGAGAAAAAGAAGAAGGGAAACAAGCCACTTTTTCCGAAGAAAGCTCACTATCAGGCCTCGTCGTCAGATGTAGATGTCAAGCAATTCGTGGACAAAAGTTGTCCTATCAGAATACATTAAAAGCGGTATATTTTTCTTCTTTTCCTTGATGAAAAGAAGCAAAAATCACCCGACAGTACAGAATTGGCTAAAAAATCCCAAGTTAACGCTAAAATGTTTCAATTCTACCCGCAACCCTGAAACATTTTAACGCGTTAACAGCTGATTTTTTTCACGCCATTTCTGTGAATGTCGGGGAAAGGAAAAGACTAAAAACAACGCACTTCGACACGCTCAGTGCGAATGGGTTTGGTTGAACAGAGTAGGAGCCGAGAATCGTATGCCTGCGGGTGCTCACCCGCCGCTTTGGGCGTTTTATTTCAAACGGAGGCTTTCGGGCCGGGAGGGCTTCCTCTCCAATATTAACGTGGGTAAAATAGGGTGCATTTCAAAAAGAACCGAAAAGGAGAAACAGATTGCCTAAAGTACTCGTTCTGCCCGGTGACGGCATAGGTGTTGAAGTTACGAACGTGAGTCTCGGGATACTCGAGATCCTGGGTAAAAAGCACAATATCGGCTTTGAATTCGAGACCGAGCTCTTCGGAGGAAGCTCGATAGACGCCCACGGAGTGCCGGTGACGAAAGAGGTGCTTAAAAAAGCCAAGGCCTCGGACGCGGTGCTCATGGGGGCCGTGGGGGGGCCGAAATGGGAGAACCTCGAGCATTCGAGGAAACCGGAGGCCGGCCTGCTCGCGCTCAGAAAGGAGCTCGACGCGTTTGCGAATCTGAGGCCCGCGGTGGTATACCCCGCGCTCGCCGACGCCTCGACGCTCAAGAGGGAGGTCATCGAGGGAGCCGACATAATGGTCGTGAGGGAGCTCACGGGAGGCATATACTTCGGCAGCCCGCGCGGGATCGAAAAGCTCCCGAACGGCGAGGAAAAGGGGTTCAATACGCTAGTGTACACGACCGGGGAGATCGAGAGGATTGCGAGGGTGGCCTTTAATATAGCGGGGAAGAGAAGGAACAAGGTGACGTCGATCGATAAAGCCAACGTGCTCGAAGTAATGCAGCTCTGGAGGACCGTGGTAACGATGGTCCACGACGCCGAATATCCGGACGTCGAGCTCGAGCACCTGTACGTGGACAACGCGGCGATGCAGCTCATCAGGAGGCCCAGGAGCTTCGACGTCATGCTGGCGGGAAATCTGTTCGGAGACATCATAAGCGACGAGGCAGCGCAGCTTACGGGGTCCCTCGGCATGCTGCCCTCGGCCAGCATCGGCGCAGGGGCGATCTACGAGCCCGTTCACGGGAGCGCGCCCGATATAGCCGGGCAGGATATTGCGAACCCGATTGCCTCGCTCCTCACGTGCGCGATGATGCTCAAGTACACGTTCGACATGAGCACAGCCTCCGACGACATCGAAAACGCCGTCAAATCAGTGCTTGATAAAGGGTACAGGACCGCCGATATATACCAGGTGGGGACGAAGAAGGTCGGGTGCAGGGAGATGGGCGATCTCATAGCCCGGGAGCTCAAAGGCTGAG
Source organism: Thermodesulfobacteriota bacterium (assembly GCA_040754335.1). Classification (NCBI taxonomy): domain Bacteria; kingdom Pseudomonadati; phylum Thermodesulfobacteriota; species Thermodesulfobacteriota bacterium. Next base: position 137,121 of record JBFMCV010000007.1, read on the forward strand.
CGCGTCCCGGATATACTATTCGGAGTGAAAGGCATACCGCGTATCAACTTTGAAAGCGTAAAGAAGACACTCGGCGGAAGCGGGAAGTGGAGGAGCCTCTTGAGGAGGATCGAGGCCGGCGAGAGAGCGGTTTCGCTCTCGGGTCTCGGGGGGTCGTCCAAATTCTTCCTTATTTACGCCCTCGGAGAAACTACGGGAAGACCGCTCCTTGTAATTTCCCCGACTGCCAAAAGGGCGGAGTCCGCCTCCCAGGACCTGTCGTTTTTTCTGGGCATGAAACCTCGCGTCCTCTTAAAAAAAGAGATAGGGACGGGAAGGCCATTATTTTCATCGACCGCGTCGAAATCGGGCGCGGACCGTATAGCGTGGTTCAATTCGGCGATCGGGGGAGGTACGCTCTGCGCCGAGACTCAGGCCCTGTTCGACAAGTCGATCCCGAGAAAAACCTTCGCCGCTTCCGTCATACGCGTCGAGAAGGGAGGGTTGCTCTACAGGGACGAGCTCATATCCCGGCTCGCAAAGTCGGGCTACGCGCTTACGGATTTTGTCCAGAACGAAGGGGACATGAGCAGAAGGGGCTCGATTGTAGACGTCTTTTCTCCGGGATGCGAAAACCCCGTGAGGCTCGAATTCATCGGGGACGAGATCGGCTCGATCAGGCATTTCAGCCTGGAGAGCCAGAAATCCACGGACAAGATCGAGAGGGCCGAAATCCTGCCCGCTTCGGAAATCATACTGGACGCGGAGCTTCTCGGGCGCGCGGCCGAATACCTGAAAGAGAGGGCCGAGGAGAGCGGAGTCACGGCGAGGGAAAAGCTGCCGCTTATAGAAGACATTGAGCGCGGTATAAGGGTACAGAACATCGAGTGGCTGCTCCCGGCGTTTTACCCCGAGCCGGGCTCAGTGCTCGAATACATACACGGGGACACCATCGTCGTTTTCGAGGACGCCGAAGATAATTCGAAGTCAATGCAGGTGTTGAGGGAATCGCTCGGGCTGACGAAGGGCTTTTTAACGAAGAACCTCAGGATCGCGCCCGGCGTGGACGATCTCTTTTTCACCGAGGACGAAGTCGGGGAGTCTACGGGCCGGTTCCAAAACGTTCTCATACACGACCTCGAATTCGCGGGCGAAAAAAAGGAGATCATCCGTTTCGGCGGAGAGCCCGCCTCGATCGAGGTGAGAAAAGAATCCGAATCCCCGCTCGACGCCGTAGACGAACATATCTACGAAGCGAAGGAGCAGGATTATACGCTCCTTTTCGTTTTCAGGACGCACACCGAGCTCGAGAAACTTCTCATACTCCTCCGGGAGAGGGGCATAACGAAGATAAACGCATACACGGGCGAGCTCTCGCACGGGTTCAGGCTGGCCGAGGCGAGGCTCGAAATCCTCACCGAGGGCGACATATTCGGGGAGAAGAGAGAGCGGGCGTCCCGAAGGAGGGGCGCGGACGTACCGTCAGCATTCATCACGTCCTTCAGCGAGCTCAAGCCCGGAGACTATATAGTGCACGTGGATTTCGGCATAGGGATATTCAGGAGCTTGAAGAGGCTCAGGATCGGGGACGCAGAGGGAGACTTCATACAGTGCGAGTACGCGGGCGGAGACAAGGTATACGTGCCCATAGACAGGCTCAAGCAGGTACAGAGATATATAGGCGAGGGGAAACCCCCCAAGATAGACAGGCTCGGCCAGGAGAGCTGGAAGAGGCGCGTAAGGAGGGTGAGAGCGGCCGTAGAAAACGTTGCGAGGGAGCTCCTCGAGCTCTACGCCCGGAGGAAGGCGCTCAAGGGATACGGCTACTCGCCGCGGGGCGAGATGTTCAGGGAGTTCGAGCTCGGGTTCTCGTACGAGGAAACGCCCGACCAGGAGGCGGCTATCGAAGACGTAATGAACGATATGGAGGCCCCGAGGCCCATGGACAGGCTCATCTGCGGGGACGTAGGGTTCGGGAAAACGGAGGTTGCTCTGAGGGCGGCCTTCAGGGCTGTCACAGACGGAAAGCAGGTCGCGTTCCTGGTCCCCACCACGCTTCTCGCGGAGCAGCACTACAAGACCGCGCATGCGAGACTCAGGGGCTACCCGGTCGCGATAGAATCGCTCTCGAGGTTCAGGACAGGGAAGCAGGAGACCGATATCCGGTCGAAGCTCGCGGACGGGAAGATAGACATAGTCATCGGAACGCACAAGCTCCTGGGCGAGAAGATAAAGTTCAACGACCTCGGCCTCGTGATAATCGACGAGGAGCACAGGTTCGGCGTATCCCAGAAGGAAAAACTGAGAAAGATAAAAGAGGGGGTCGATACGATCTCGCTGAGCGCGACACCGATACCGAGGACGCTCCAGCTCTCTCTCGCGAAGATACGGGACATCAGTCTTATAAATACCCCGCCCGAGGGCAGGCAGTCGATAGAGACGTACATACACAGATCGAGCCCGGCGATAATACAAGAAGCGGTGACGAGAGAGCTCGAGCGCGGAGGGTGCGTATTTTTCATTCACAACCGCATAGAGGACATTTACCGCGTCGCCGACAGAGTCAGGAAACTCTTTCCCGGAGCCAGCATCGAGGTAACGCACGGGAGGATGAGGGAGAGAGACCTGGAAATAGCAATATCGAATTTCATAGAAGGCAGGGTAGACATACTCGTCACGACGGCGATCGTCGAATCGGGGCTCGATATCCCGAGGGCCAACACGATAATCATTGACGACGCCCACACGTTCGGGCTCGCAGACCTCTACCAGCTGAGGGGAAGGGTGGGAAGATCGGACAGGAAGGCATACGCGTATTTCCTCGTGCCCGGGGAGGAGTCCCTCACTCTCGACGCGAGGAGGAGGCTCAAGGCTATATCGGAATTCAGGGAGCTCGGCTCGGGCTACAAGCTCGCGCTCTCCGACCTCGAAATACGGGGCGCGGGGCAGCTGTTCGGGGTGGAGCAGTCGGGGCACATAGCCGACGTGGGGCTCGAGCTATACCTCGATATGCTCGAAGGAGCCGTGAGGAGGCTCGAAGGCCGGGCCGCCCCCGAAGAGCCCGAGCCCGACATATCGGTCAGCACTCCGGCGTTCATACCGGACGACTATATCTCGAACGATACCGAGAGACTCCTCGTCTACAAGCGGCTGTCGCATATAACTACGGAGGAGGGCATAAGGGAAATGGCGGCGGAACTCAGGGACAGGTTCGGCGAGATACCGGCGCCTGCGTACTCGCTCATAGAGATCATCCGACTGAGGATATTGATGAAAAAACTGGGGATCGAGAAAGCGGACATAGGGAGCAGGAGGGCCGTCCTGCATTTTTCCGGCAGTTCGAAGCTCTACGGAAGCTTCCCCCCGTCAGGCCTGATGGAGGCTTACTTCGAGAGGCCCGACCCCATCGGGGAAACAAAAAAACTGCTCGAGAATCTGAGAACCCCCGATGCGGGCGACAGGAAACAGAAAGACACGATCAAGAGGAGATAAGAGGGCATGAGATATCTGGCCGTTTTTACGGCGGTCGCATTACTTGCGGGCTGCAGCGATTTTAACAATTTCTACGGATCGCACAGGGAGGGCCGGAGCGGAAAGGGCGCGGGCCCGGAGGTAATCGCTGTCGTAGGAGCTGACGAGATAACAACAGAGGACATCTCCCGGGCGCTCCAGAGGCTGCCCTTTAAGCAAAGAAAGCTGTATCAGTCATCGCCTCAAAAAATGAGCGAGTTTCTTGATATATACATCAACCAGAAGGTCCTCTACACAGAGGCCGCCAGGAGGGGGATCGACAAGAGGGAGGACGTGATCGAGAAGACGGAGAATTTCAAGAAGCAGCTCATGGGCCAGACGCTCGGCCAGGAGATTTTGAAGGAGCTTGAGGTAAGCGACGGCGAGATAGACGACTATTACCGGGAGCATAAAAACGATTACGAGCAGATCGGCATAAGCGAAATTTTTATAAAGACCGACCCCGAAAAGGGGATAACCAGGGAGGCGGCGCTCGCGAGAGCCGGGGAGGTATCGGAGAGGGCCAAAGCGGGCGAGAACTGGGATGAGCTCGCGCTGCATTTCTCGGACGAAGAGTCTTACAAGAAAAAAGGCGGGAAGCCCAAATATATACAAAGGGGCGAATTCGGCCCCGGCATCGACGAAGAGCTATTCCGTATGAAAAAGGGAGAAATAACCGGCCCGCTGGAAGTTGATGGGGGATACTTTATAATTAAAATAGACGAAGGGGCGGCACCGCTCCCCGAGGGTCAGGTCAGGCGTAAGATAGAATCCCGGCTGCTGAACGAAAAGCTGATCGAATATGTTTACGGCCTGCGAGAGGAACTTGGGGTCGAAGTTTACAAAAACAGATTAGAGGAGAGTATGAAAAGTGAATAAACCGGGAAGCGTATTCAAGATATTTCTATATATTATCGCGGCGCTCGCGGCCTTTATCGGCACCGCGGATTCGAGAGAGACCGTCGACAGGGTGGTCGCCGTGGTCAATGAGGACGTAATCACGCTCTCCGAGCTGAGGGAGATGGCTTTGAGCATAAACCCTACAACGACAGAGGCGATAGACGAGAACTCGGTGCTTCAGCAGATGATCGAGCAGAAGCTGTTCGAGCAGGAAGCGGACAAGCTAGGCATCAAGGTCAGCGAGGCCGAGCTCGATGCCAGCATCAAGCAGGTGCAGGAGAAATTCGGCCTTAACGACGAGCAGATGGTCGAGGTGCTCAAGAAGCAGAACCTGACGCCCGAGAGCTTCAGGGAGCAGTGGAGACTCCAGACACTCGGGAACAAGCTACTGGAATCGCAGCTCAAGAACAAGATAGTAGTCACGGAAGAAGAGATAAAGGAATATTACGTGGAGAACTACGGCGGCAGCGCCCCGGAGAGCAGCGCCCCTGCCGTCACGGAGACAGAGGCGGGGCAGGTAAAGATCGCGCACATACTCATATCGTCAAGAACGGCCGGAGCCGAAGAGAAGGCGAGCGAGGTCGCGGAGCTCGCCAAATCGGGGCAGGACTTCGGGGAGCTCGCAAAGGAGTACTCCGACGACAACCTCTCCGCGGATAAAGGCGGTGACCTGGGTTATTTCAAAAAGGGCGACCTGATAGAGACCCTCGAGGTGGCCGTGGACGGCACCCCTGTCGGCGGCATCACCGGCCCCGTGGAATCGCCGGCCGGGTACCACATAATCAAGGTCCTCGAGAGGACAGAGTCGGAGAAGGCGGAGAAGGATAAAGGCTCCGATTCGGATTCGGGCAAGGTGCTGGCCATAGACGAGCAGACGAGGAAAGAAATCACAGACGCCATATACAGAAAAAAAGCCGAGGCGCAGCTAAAAACCTGGCTCGACAAGATTAAGGAGGAGGCGTATATAGAGGTGAAGCTTTAGTCCCCGGTGAGCTCGATTATTATGTCCCTGTGCTGAGGGTATTGCAGAAGAAGCTCTTCGCGCGCCCCGAGCTCGCTATCCGTGAAGTCGAAGCCGGGGGCTACAGTCGTACCCATTAGCGCGAACCGCCCCCCTTCCAGTATAAGGGCGCCCTGCCATATGCCGGCAGGCACGACCGCCTGCACGAACTGCCCCGCCCTTATATCCTGACCTAAAAAAAGCACCTTTATCGTCCCGCTCGGGTGAATGAGCACGAGCTTTACGGGGTCTCCCATATAGAAGTGGTATATCTCGTCGCTCCTCAGCCGGTGGAGCCTTGACCGCGTCTCGGGAGTGAGGAGGTAAAATATGGCCGTGCCGTATGATTTATCTGCGCCGTAACGCTCCGGCAGGGACGATCTCTCTATATTCTCAGCCGAGCGGTAGGTTTCGGTATAATAACCCCCTTCCCCCGGCAGCGGTTTCATATTGTAAAGCTTGATAATTCTTTCGGCTGTCAGCATGATTTTCCTCCTTTTGTCCGCAGATATTATCTTAACCGCATTTTTTGATTTTCTATAAAAAGCGTCCTTGACTACCCTGAAACCGTGAATATTTTTTGAGTAAGAATTTAAAACCAATTCTAACGGAGGCATTAAAAATGAGAATAAAAGTTTGGGAACCATTCAGGAGCTTTAGACCCGTATACGGGGACTTCGACAAGTGGTTCGATGAGGTCGCAAGCGCTCATTCGCCCGTAAAGGCCCCGGCAAACGGGACCTGGCATCCGTATGTCGATGTATACGAGACGGAAGGCGGTTACGTACTTAAAGCGGAGCTTCCCGGCGTCAATAAAGAGGACATCAAGATCGACGTCAGCAACAGCACCCTCACGCTCAAGGGTGAAAAGAAATTCGAGGAAAAGACCGAAAAAGACAAGTACGTAAGGATCGAACGCAGCTACGGCAGCTTTACGAGAACGTTCGCACTATCGGACAAGGTGGACAGCGAGAACATTAAAGCCGCATACAAGGACGGCGTGCTCGAAATCACCCTCCCCAAGAAAGAGGAAGCGAAGCCCAAAGAGATCAAGGTAGAGGTCAACTAAAACCTGACAAGCGGCCTCCCCGCGGGGGAGGCCGCTTTATTCCCCCCCAGAATCCCGATTCAATAATTAACGGCACAACGTAATACCTTTCACGTATCGTTGTGAACTTAAATCGGCGGAAGCGTCCGTTCGACAGCGCGCATCATTCAAGCAGCCGGACTGTGGAAACGGGGAAGATGAAAGTGACTCCAAAAAAACAAGGGTAAGCCAGCGAAAACGGATTTCACCGGCTCACCCTATGGAGGATGATGGCTATGTTAGGTTGCCAAACAAATCCGGGGACGCTTCGACAAGTTGCAGGATTCGGCAATAATCCGAATTTCTAATTATCACCCATGTATTGCCCAACCATAACCCCGAATCTTGAATTTAATATAAACTCATTTAAACCGGGAAAATAGAGGACGATAGTACTGATTTTGAGTCCTTCTTTTTTTATATACATGTTTGATATTAATACTTTAGTATTAGGTCTTTGGGCATAAAACAGCCCGGACCGAAAGGCAGCATTCATAGTCCTCCGATAAGCCGGGACATTCCATCGCAACTTGTGGTAATTTTATATCCCTGTGAAAAAAATCATCGACAAATGGGTCCACATACCGGGTATTCACTGCGGCTCTGTAACGCTCAGGGACGTAATGACATACTGGGGATACCCGTGGTCTGAGGCTATGTGCTTCGGCATCGGCGGAGGCCTAGGGTTCTATTATACGGTCAGGGACGACATAAGCCCGACGCGCATGATATTCGTAAGGGGGCCGGGAATGGAGCCCGCGTTTTTCAGTCTTGCAGTCGAACCGGTATCATGGAAACACGCCGATGAAAATGCGCTGAGCATAATCAAGAGCTCCGTGGATAAAGATGTACCTGTAATAATTCAGACCGACATTTATTATCTCGATTACTACAACTCCTCGACTCACTTCCCCGGACATATCGTGTCCGTTTGGGGATATGACGACGACAGCGAAACAATGTACGTCGCGGATACGCATTTCGAGGGGCTCATGTCCGTTCCATACGGCAAGTTTCTCGACGGTATGGGATCCAAAAGTCCGCCGAACCCCCTCGACTATAACTACATGGACATAATCCCTGACAGGAGAGTGAGGCCGCTCACGGATATCATTCCGGAAGCCATACGTTTGAACGCCGTAAAGATGCTCGAAGGCAGAACGGGGTCGAGAGGGGAATCGGGTGTCGGCATGATCAAGGAATGGTCGAAGGATCTCCCCTCATGGAAGGACGCACCCGACTGGAAATGGTGCGCGAGGTTCGGATACCAGGTGATCGAAAAAAGGGGCGTGGGAGGCGGCGGGTTCAGGTGGATCTACAGGGATTTCCTCAAGGAAGCGGAGGGTATTATGCCGGAGCTGCGCGCGCTCAATCTGTCGATAAGGATGAACCACATTGGCAACAGATGGAACGAGATAGCTTCACTTCTCATGGTGCTGAGCGAGAAGGAATACCCGGAGGATGACCTGCTCAGAAATATATCGGACAAAGCTGAAGTCCTCTGGGAGCTCGAACGGGATTTCTATATTACGGTCCTCGAAAACGTTTAAAAAGGCAGACGCATGAAACTCCTCCTTTTCGACATAGACGGCACGATCCTCCTCACAAACGGCGCGGGGACGAGGGCCGCAAACAGGGCGTTCGAGAAGATTTACGGCCACACGGACGCTATGGCGGGCATAGACGCCGCAGGCAAGACAGACCCGCTGATATTGAGGGAGATGTTCGGGAACATGCTTTCGAGGGATTACACGGAGGACGAGGCCGAGGAATTTTACGGGGAGTACGTAGTATTCCTCGAAGAAGAGGTCGAAAAGTCGCCGATCGATATTATGCCCGGGATTCCCAAATTGATCGAAAAACTTTCGTCCAGAGAAGACTTGGTTCTCGGTATCGCCACGGGAAACATCGAGCGGGGCGCGCTGATAAAGCTGAGACGGGCGGGGATCGACCGGCACTTCCCGGTAGGCGGGTTCGGCTCGGATTCGGGCAGCAGGGAAGCGCTCATTAGGGTCGCGGTAGAGCGGGCGAAAGTTCGCCTGGAGGATTCGGATAAGATAGAGAACATTTACGTCATAGGCGACACGCCCCACGACATCATACACGGGCGGGCGGCTGGTGCCGTGACCGTCGCGGTCGCAACAGGTAGGTATTCGTCCGGGGAGCTGAGGGAGCACGATCCGGACTATCTCTTCGAACACCTCGGGGATTTCGATCAGGTAATGGCTGTATTCGATTGACAGGCTGTGATGTACCCCCTCACCCTTTGCCCTCATTTGGTTTAGGCAGCATCGAGCCTGAAGTTGATACCCTTCTTTGCCACTGTTCAAAAGCGACCGATTGCTCTTATTCATCGCAATCGTTCCACGCTGGGGAGAGGGGGAAAATATATACACATCGACAGGCTTTCGGCTCCACCATACTTCTATGACAAAGATTCGGAGAATAAACGGCTACGCCGGAGCATCCGACGGCTCATAGCCTATGGGCGACATGCCGCAAGCAGGACGAACAGAGCTTATTATCGCGGCTGGCCTGTCCTGAACTCGTTTCAGGAAAGCCGCTCCTACTGTTTATTAAAAGACTGGATTCCCGATCAGGTCGGGAATGACAGAAAAGAAAAAGTGAGATTGCCGCGATGCGCTGACTCTCGTCAGCTCAGCTCGCAAAGACAGGAAAAGAACAAAGACGAAACGCCGAAACAATCCTGAAGCGATCCCGGATCGGTGTTCCTGAATCAAGTTCAGGACAGGCCGGGATAAGGTTCAGGACATGGTTCAGCGTGACGAGAAAATCAGAGAATTCGATCAAGAACTACATAACACCAATAAGAACTACAACAGCCGTCTCAGAATCGAGGCGAGCCTCTCGTAATCGTCTTTCAGGTACCTTGAAAGACTCTTTCCCATCCTGACCATGAAGTCCCTGTCGTTTTTCCTCGCTCTCTGCGCCCCCAGGAGCGACGATATTATGAGGTCGTCGGCGGGCACGTTAGGGGACGAGATAATGGCCCTGAGAAAAAAATCCTCAGAGGAGAGCGCCTCTTTTTCCTCGTCCGTGCACTCGTAAACGAAGGAATGTATCGGCGGGGGGAGGGGCGAGAGCGCGAACCTTATTTTCCCTGCTTCCAGATAACCAAGCGTTAGCACGTGGAATTCGGTCTTGAGAAGCTCGAATATCTGGGGCTGCTCTCTCCTAAGCTCCTCGATGCTCATATCATAGGCGTCGGGTTTCCTTCCCGGCTCCCTGCTCCCCGTGATTATTTCGTATACGAGCCCATAGACGGGAGAGCCCGCGTCAGTCCTTACGAAGCTCCCGAAGGAAGGGGCTTCTCCCACCCTGGGGGAGCGCGCTATAAAGCCCTTCGTGCCCGATTCCACTACTTCTCCTATATAACCGCTCATACGCCCGGGATCCTCTTGGACAGTCCTTTCCTCGAAACCGTGACCGCGAAATCGGCTCTCACCATAGCCTCCCTTACGAGCGAAAAGAAGAAGTCCCTGTCCTTCGCCTTCACGACCGCCTGCTCGTGCGCCTCCGCGATAACGACCGGATAGCCCTTCCCTTTTTTCGCCTGGTCGAACACGAGCGTGTGGACGAGCGAAAGGAGCCTCTCGTCACCGGCGACCCACTCCGGTATCTCGACCCTTGCTATCTCTTCCCCGATGTTGACATAGAAGAAGTAAATATGATGAACGCCGTACATATCCAGAATCTTCGACGAGCTTTTGAAGACAGGGGAAGCCTCGCCAGTATCGAGCACGGTCGAAAAGAGGAACCTGTCGGTAAGCCCTTCGATGGGCGAGCAGGGGAGCTCGGGGAGCTCAGTGTAGGGGCACCGGTTGCAGTAACTCACCTTCTCGGGACATAGACCCACCCTCAGGGTATTGATCACGTCCGTGCTGCCGGGGTAGCTTATGTAACCGGCAACCGGGATGCGGAGGTTTTTAAATTCGTCCATAATGCGTAGGAACGGGACCATTATGCCGTTCCTGAAGTCGGGCGGGGCCGCCTCGAGCCTCCATAGAATAAGCGTCCCGTCGGAAAGAGCAATGGTGTTTCCGTCCGTTTCATTCCCCTTGACAAGCTCGAGGATCCTCTCGAATTCCATGAGCGTTCTCCTGAGCGATATGACCTCGCTGTCGGCGGGGATCCTTTTCCCTCCCCAAGTCGTGAACCTGTCCTCGTCCCGGTAGAAAAGAGAAGGGTCCGATTCGAGCTTCGCCCCGGCGTTGTCTCCGTATGTGAGCGCGATAGAGCTGATATTGATGAGATAGCAGGGAAGCACCTCGTGCCTGTCGGGGAATATCTGGGAGCCGTCGGAGGATAAGGCCGTGTAGCTGCGCGGGCGCTCGGGGAGGGGATGCGCGGTGTCGGGAGGTGAGGAAATTCCGGCTACGAGCCATGAGGTCCTGCTCTCCTCGACCTTACGGGATAGCTCCTCCCAGTTTTCCGACCTGAGTCTCAATTCCTCTTTAGCGAGCGCTATCTTATCGGAAAGCTCGCCTGCAAAGTCCTTACGCTCCCTTATCATCGAGTCAATCTGTGATTTTACGAGGTGGAAGTTAAGCACGTTCGAAGAAAAGATAACACAGTTTGAAGTCGTAATAAATGAAGGGCGGGAGTATATGCCGGCAAAAAAAGGCGGGCAATTCCGCATGGGAAAGCCCGCCTCTGATTTTTATGCAGTTTTATTTTCTACCGGTGAATTACATCATGCCGCCCATTCCCATTCCGGGGTGGCCCATTCCGCCTCCGCCGCCTCCGCCCATCTCTTCCTTGGCCTGAGGCTTCTCGGCGATGAGGGCTTCTGTGGTGAGGAGGAGTCCGGCCACGCTGGAGGCGTTCTGCATCGCGCTCCTCGTTACCTTCGCAGGGTCGACTATCCCGGCCTCTATCATGTCGCAGTACTCCAGCTTCGCTGCGTCAAAGCCGTTAGCCCCCTTCTCCTCGCTTACCTTCCCCACTACTATTGACCCGTCCCAGCCCGCGTTAGCCGCTATCCCTCTGAGAGGCT